>JASLVM010000021.1 GCA_030741355.1 Candidatus Poseidonia sp.
CGCAGGAACCAGTCTGAAAACAGCCAAGGATAAAGACAGGAAAGGGGACACCATCAAAGTCCCCAAGTCGGTCAAGGACATGCCTTGGTTCAAAAAGAAGTGAAAACAGCGCTATCTTTGAAGACCGCCGATTCAAACACTGTTCATGCCAAGGCGCAAGTACGGACGCCTTCGCAAGACCGTAGAACAACCACCAAAAGGCAATTGCTCCAGGTGTCGTTCAGGCAAGCATTGCCCTATCGAAGGCCACCAAGGCAACACGGTCCACCCGCATCGCCAATGGACCGGACCCGAAAAGGTGTCCAAGCGGAAGAAATCCACATCGTGATCACACGACACCGTGCGTACTCACAGACGGGGTGGTCTCCTCGACCGGCATGGTTTCAATCGGAGATTCATCCATGTTTTCTCGCATCGACTGTGCACGGTGATAGACCTCGCGCAAGGTTTGGTCTGAAATTTCAAGATAAACGCGTGTCGTGGCGATGGTGGCGTGGCCCATGAGGCGCTGAATGGTGACCAAGTCAGCACCGCGTTCCAACAACCCGGTGGCGAAGTTGTGTCGCAGCACGTGCGGCGTCAATTTTCCTTTGGGCAATCCAGCCTCTTGACCCAATGCATCCATCATTCGTTGCACCCCGCGGGGTTGAAGTCGTCGTCCGTGTCGATTCACGAAACATGCCTGCTCTTCACCGGGGGCCAATCGAGTACGGATGGGCAGCCATGAGCGCAAGCGTTCAACGGTTCGGGTCGTGAACAACACGAGGCGATCTTTGTCGCCTTTGCCGCCCAGGACGCGCGCTGACCCATCATCAAAATCGATATCCTCGAGGTTTAACTCGCAAACCTCACTCACGCGCAAGCCAGTATCAAGCATCATTGTGACGACCAGTGATGCAGCGGGGTTTTCACTGCGATCAGCGGTCTCCAAAACCGTCGTCAACTCTCTCCGCGTCAGGGTTCGAGGAAGTCGCTTCCCTGTTCGTGCGCGTTGCAGATGGTCGGGCCATAGCAGGCCAAGCCAACGAATGAGGTGGCGAGCTGCAGCGAGTCGAGCGTTGTACGTGGTCGGTCGAAGGCCAGCGATGCTGTGAGCCCACAGGTCCAATCGTCCTTTCATCGGTTCCATTCGGTCCGCCAAGGCTTCGATGGAGAGGTTTTCATAATCTTCCTCGCTGAGGACTTTTTCTCCCGGGAGTACGGTTTCGATCAAAGGACGCAGGCCGTAAAAGTAGGATTTCTGGGTGTTTTCAGATTTATTTTCGGTCTGAAGTTGCCGCTGATAACATTCCAACCACGGGAGATGACGGAGGTGGATGAGTCGAGCGGGGAGCGAAAGTTGCTCTTCCGCCAAGCGCATTTGGCTTGGCTTTCGCGCCTTTGGTTGTGGCGTTCGCATCTCTCGTTCGTTCATTTGGCGTCACCGCCTCCCGCCGAAGCGGGTGTGCATCCCATGTCCCGGAGGACAGGCTGAAAGTAGCGGCCGTGTTTATCAACTCATCGTTGAATGAGAGGTTGTTGAAAGGGAAGGGGCCTTTCCCGTGCCTTGGCACGAAAGAGGCCGTTGTACAACTCAGAGAGCTGGAAGAAGGTCAGCAGCAGGCTGCACTCAAAGGTGCTCGATGCCTTGCTTTTTGACGTTGGCCTTCTTGATCATGTCTGGCAGCCAGTCTGGCCCGCCAGCAGGCTTTGGGACCATCGAGATGCTGCCCTTGAAAACGTGCACACGCTTGGTGCCGCGCTCTCGTAGGCGGATCATCTCATGTCCGCGGGTTGCGGCCTTCAAGGCTGCACCGCGGGGTTGTTTGCTCGCAAATACCTGGCTCGTGTCTTTTCCGTTCTCCATGAGAACGAAGTATTTCTTTCCGTCTGACATTGGATTACCTCCATTCTCTCCTTGCACCATTGAGCATATAATACTTTTCCCGAAAAAAGGGCTTACTGCGCCACATATGCTCCTCAGTACCCCATTCCGGAGGCGTTTTTTCGAAGAGTTCCGCTCAGTCTATCGGTTTTGAGAACCTTCAATCGAGGTCTGCTCCGGCGAGGGTTTTTGTGTTCAGAACGCCTTCAACGGAACGGATATGTTCGACCACGGCTTTAGCAATGGTTGCAAGGTCGTCGGCTTCTAGTTTCACAATGAGGTCGTGATCGCCAAACAAGACCGTGGCGTCGGTAACATAAGGAAGCGTCTTGACGCCTTCGTACACCTGTTGTTCCATTCCCGGTTGAACGTTGATGAGGACGTATCCAATCGCCATGGTGCTCAGTCTTCCACGAGCGGCGCTAGCACATCACCCTTCCGCTTGCGCCTCGTGAGCTTCAAGCGTGGCTTTGGCCTCTTCCACGTATGCCACCCATTGTTCCGTCTTCCAGCCTTCGGGAAGCGGCCCCTCAAGCCATCGTTGGTAATCCTCGAGTGTCCAACCGTCTGGGACGATTTCCGGAAGTGATTCACCCAAGTCCTCTTCCAAGACATCATCGGTTTCTGCGCGATCAAACATCTCTTCTGTGTTGACATACGGTAGGCTTTCTTCGGTGGCCCATGCTGCGTCTTCGACAACGCTCGTTCGCCGTCGAGCTAACCATGCGGTCAGGGCGAGGACGGCAGCCAGGAAACCAAGAGGCAGGACAAAAGCGATGACCGTAGCACCTTCTTCAGTCGCCGGCCCCTGCGTGTCTTGGTCAGAAGCGTTGCAGTTTTGGCAGGTTTCGGCTGCACCCACCTCAACGGTCGTGTTGAGGAAAAAGGACTGTTGGAGGTTGTCCATGCAGGCGATGTTCACCCTCAAACTCGTGTTTGCGAGTGCATTTGTCAAGGGGTAACGATAACTCAAATCGTTGGAGAACACACCTTCTGGTCCCGCCGGAACGACCGATTGGGTTAGCAATGCGTCGTCGGGGCCGTAGAGATTGAACGCACACACGACGCGGTCAAGTCCGTCCAAATCATTGACCGTGAAGTTCGTGTACAGGTCCAAACCAGGGTTGGCCTGAGAGAATGCAATCGGTCCAAAGGTCGTCGGGGCGTGTTGAAACATCAAATCCAAGGATTGGGATTTCACAAGTCCATCAAGGTCCACGGTTGAAAACACCACCCTTCCGGGGCCGTCAACGAGAGAATTGTCGAGTTTCAACCGGAAGTACAGAACGGTGATGTCATCAGACGGTACGCCGGTCGAACGACAGGGGAGCGGTGCCTTCTCGCCCGTCCAAACAGGAGACTCCATGCGTGGGGCGTTGATGGCCCATCCCGACTGTGTTAATTGCGCTGTGGTGGACTGAAGGGGTCGGTCGCTCGAAATGCCAACCACCAAGGTAGCGACCTGTCCAAAGGTCATGTTTTGGACAACGTCGGTTGTATCGCAGGCCTCAAACAACACGATGTCGGGCGGCGTGAGAAGGAACGGAACGCTCAGCGATGCAAGGGCGGTCGCTCCGTGCTGGCCACTTCCCGCTGCACTCAAGCTCAATTCACCCGCCTCAAGCGGTAGCATGACCTGCTGAAGCGGGATGATGGTGCTGTTTTCTGTGCCCGAGATGTCGAGCGGCAGTTGAACGGGTTCACCGCCTGGCCACTGAAGGGTGAGGTCTCCGATGAAAGAAGTCTGTGGGTCATCCACATCTTCCACGATGATTCGAACCTGCTCCCTTCCGTCTCCCACCACGCGATCCAGAGGTTCTCCTGATGTTGATTCCACCAGTACCGTAACTTCAGGAGGCTTGTCGGCCACTCGAATCGTTCGTTGGAGAAGGAGTGACCCCTCTTCGTTGCGGAGTTCAATATCGACGTCTTCCAAATCGGTACCGATTTCAAGGGTAAACGACGAGGTGTAGCAGTAAAGGTTGGCTGCAGATTGGGGAACATACGTGATGTTACCAAGCGTTCCCCGAGACGTCAAGAACATTGGAGGAGGGGCGTTGCTCTCGTAATCTGCATCCATCACACAAACGGTCATGATGCTGGCTTGGTGGCGATAGAGACCAACCGCGGGCCGATTCGGTAGCATTGAGGCGTTGTTCCAACTGGGCGGATCAACGCCAGAGACGTGGGGTCCAAACCAAGTTCTTGGAGCATCCACAATGCGAGTGATGTTCTCCACCACGGTACTCCGACTCATGTTGTTTCCGTCGCGAACCGTCACCTGTAATGCCACGGAACCAAGCGATGCGTTGGTCGGAATGACCAGGGAGGTTTCCCACCGATTGGGATTGAGGGCACCCATGAACAACGTTGACCAACGATTGTCGTTCAACGTCCCGTTTTCTCCGATGATTTGCCAATCAAGGGTAGCGTTGGTGACGCCCCTGTCGTCGTCCACTTCAGCCGAACAGGTGGTGTATTGGCCGCGCGATAGAGTGGATGCGCTGCAGTAAACGTCAGTGATTTCGGGGGGTGCATTGACTTCTACAGAAAGAGAAAGGAGGTTGTTTGCATGGTTGTGTTCTGGACTTGAATTGAGGTATCGAATCCGTAAATCAAGCCATCCGGTGGTGCTTGGTGTCACGGTCAAGTTGAGCGTGACTCTGCTGCCTTCGCTGTCCCCTGCAGGCAGATTGAGTTGGGTTTGGTTGAGCAATTCGCCCCCTACAACCGTTCGAATTTCAAGGGTGCCGTTGGAGGCGGCCATGCCTAGATTTTCTACCAGAACCTCGACAGTGGAAGCCTCGCCTTGATTGACATCGCCAACGGCCCGAACATCCACGAGGTTGATGTCGTGAAGAATATCGGTGTAAGGGGCCATTTTGGGATCGCCAACCACCACGCCCATCCAACCCGTGTAGAGATTGGCCGCTGCGTGGCTTTCTGCAAGATTGTACCCGGAGGCATAGGTCGGGAGGAAGGTGCTGGGAAGGCCGACAGCCGTCAAGTAGGGTTCGTAGACATAGCCTTTCACGCCCGAAACACCGTCCTCAAGTAAATCGGCGATGAGTGACTGACCGTAACTGGTGTCCCAGTTGAACGATCGCCCGCCGGTAGAGACGGCCGTGTCGGCTATGGAACCGTTCACCCACTCCATATGGGGGCGTATGGCTCGCAAGACGACACTATCGACATAGAGCGAACCTACGGTAGCGGTTGAAGCGATGTCGATTTGAATTTGAATCGTGAATTCAGTCGCCTTGGAATCAGGGCGCATACGCATCGCTTGAGAGGCCCAGCTCGTTGTGAACGTCTTGGTACCGGAGGTGTTGGTCGTGAGTACGGTTCCCGAGTTGTCGGTGCCTTCGACGGATAAGCGGAAGGCGCCGTTCACTTCGCCTTCTCGTTTCCCGTAAACGTAGATGTTCCAAGCATGGTCCATGAGTTCGTTGGGTACTGAGAAGGTGGTTTCGAGCGAGGCAACGTTGTTCCCGGCGCCCGAATAAGAGGTGCAATTGTCGATGATGGTTCGCCGCAAGGTCGTGATGTCGTCGTCGTCAAGAGCGACATCCCACACCATCACCTCGTCAATCATGCCCTCAAAGTAGGCATTGCCGGCGCGGTTCACCCCTAATTTGTAGAGGTCAATGTTGTTGAACGACCCGTTTGGATAGACGCCGTTGTTGACGAGAACACCGTCCATGTACTGGCGGATGTCACCGTCGTCAAACACGGTGACCAAGTGGGTCCAACGCTGTGCAACCACATCACCAAACACCCGTGTTTGGTTGTTGTGAAGTTTCCACTTGTTACCCGAAATCATGTGTTGGAACGAGAGATTGGAGCCGGCTTGGTCATCCACGGCAAAGGTCGATGCATAGGTGGGTTGAGAGGTGGTGTTGGCCCAGACCCACTGACTGACCGTCATGTTACCATACCAATCGTCCACGTTCACCTTGACCATGTCATCTGTACCATCGTACCACAAGCACGTACCGTCGGGGCACGCTCTCCAACTGGTGTTGTCCATGCCGGTGAGCGTCATGTTGGCTGCGTCTGAACCCTCGTCAAGAGCGGTTGAGCCGGCTCCGTCCTCGAAGGCCCAATGGTGAACGAGGTGGCTAGCTTGAGGAGCAAGATCGCGCGCGACATAGAAGGCCGAGGTGGGAACCGCTGCCTTGCTTGTGTTGGGGCCTTCCCATGAGAACTTGAGCCCGTGCGGGCCGCCGCCTTGGAAGAATTCAATCCGGAATTCATGAAGCCCTTCGGTGAGATTGACGTAGCCTGAGCGTTCACGCATGCCGTGCATCCCGTAGTTGGTCGCCAAAGATTCCCCGTTCACCCAAAGTTCCGAACCGTCGTCGGAGTCGATGAAGAAGGTCCAGTTTCCAGTGTCAGGGATGTCGATGAGCCCGCTGAATCTGGCACCCCAATCGGCTTTGAATCGATCGTCAAGGCCCGGATAGGCATTGTAGGATGGACCTCGGTTAAGGTGGGGTTCAATTTGGATTCGGTCCGGGCTTCGGTCGATGAGCGATGGCATGCTTGAGGAACTGAAACTGATGCCGTCGTTATCGAAATATTCGCCGTAGATCCCCTGCATTCCCTTGCCGCCATCTTGGTCACAATCGGTGCGAAGCATTGCTTCAAAGGCGCCGTTACCGCCTTGCTTCACATCGGTTTGATAGGACCAGTTGAAGTCGTCTTCCGGCGCCACGGTGGGGGACGAATGGGTCCAGTAGCGTGAGCCGCTTTGCCAAGATGTGTCGAGTGTATCAAAGCCGCTGTTGGGGAGGTAATTTTTGTTCCAATTCCCATCGTTGCTGCCCCAAGAGGCATAACCCATCACGTTGGAGATGTTTGTCAAAAACTCCGTCTCTTCGTCAAGATGAACCGGTAGCCCCATGCTTTGGTTGAGGGTTGTGTTCGCCGTGTACAAGTCATCGTTCCAAAATTGGTAGCCTGACGTGTTGCGGTTGGTCGCCAAGTCGAGCACAAAGGTGCCCCGCTGCCCCAAACTTTGGTTGGCTCGCTCAATGAGTTCGAGCGCCGTGTCCACCGTGTAGCCTGTCAATCGCGTGACGAGAAAGAATCCGTACTTGCTTCGCTTGAACGGTTCCATGGTCTTGCCGGCCAGGGGGCCATAATCGTGGGTGCCCCAGTAATTATCGCCAATGGAACTGTTGTAGGCGCCTCCCAACAAGGAGAGTTCTTGGTCAAAACTCGCTTTGTCATTACCCCCAGAAACGCGGAGGGGCACGCCCTTTGTTGTAACGAGGTAGTTGAGCCCATTCACGTTCGAGCGGTTTTGCAACATTTCAAGGAACGGTGCGGCGAAGTAAGTGTTGAATTGGTTTCTGTTGATGGTCTCCCCCGTTGGCGTACCGGAGGCGTTGAACAGGAAAACACGGTCCAAGGAGATGTTTCTCGCCGCAACAAAGGCCCAACCAATGGTTCGGCTTTCTTCTGAGCGGTTGTTGATGAGCACCCCAACGTCGCTGTAATCGATGACGCTCTCGTAACTGAAGCCTTCAGGGACGGCGATGCCCTGCCACGGTGTTTGGTTCCACACATCGTCTGCACCGCCGACGAAAAAGCCCGAAAAGAGCGAATCAGAGAGTTCCCCTCCCCGGTTCGTTTCCTCGTGCAGAGCTTCAGGAGAATACGGAAGAAGGGAGAGCAACAATAAGGCCACGAAAGCGATGCTGGACGCCTTCGTGGACATGGTTGAGGCACCCCCACGGCCGATTTAGCGGTATCGCCTTGCGGTATGAGGTAACGAAGCCAGCACGCATGGCTGAATTCGATGGATTTCATCAAATTACGGGGTAGATAATATGTAGGGTCGCCCTCTCTTAGAACCGATGGCCGAACTTTACATGGCACGGACCTGCAAACATGGCGTTCTTCGCGTCATGGGTGGTGATGTGTGGAATCACAGCGGTGATGTCCTCATTACGCCAGCAAACAATCGCCTCTCAGGAAGAGAAGGTCTTGACGGTATGATCCACCAGAAGGCCGGGAAGGAATTGACCCAAGTCACCCGAAACATCTGCCTGGATATGCGAAAAATCAACGCTCCTCCCTGTGCAGTCACCAAGAACGTCATCACCGAACCGTTCGCACTTTCTGAAAATTACAAGCACATCATTCACGCCGTCGGCCCAGACTGCCGTCGCCCCAATCAGGATGAAGCGCGACGGGAACTTTTGGCGGAGACGTACACCAATCTTTTCGCAACCATTGAGGACATGGGCGACATCACTTCAGTGGTTTCTCCTCCTCTTTCCATGGGCGTGTTTTCCTACCCGCATCGAGAAGGTGCTCGTCTGACGCTGCAAGTTCTGCTGGAAATGTTGGACGGCGAGAAAGACTTTGGAATTAGGAATTACACGATTGTCGTCAAGGAAAAGAACTTCATCAACAACATGCGAACCGTGTACCGAGAGGGAGAAGATCAATTCCCTGGCACGGACACCACGATGCAGGATTCAGTTCGCTAAGCGGTTGTTGATACGGTCGAGTTGACCGTCAAGCGATGTTGCTTCATCAGCGACCTTGGTCAGCGAAGCGCTCTCAAGATTGCGTTCAATCGAGAGTTTGAGCCGCTTGATTTCGTTGATTCGTTGCGTACGGTCTTTGGGTCGGTTCACGGCGCTTCGCATACTGAGAAGCCATTCCTCCAAGAGAGCAGCGCCCCATTCGGGGACCCGAAGTTCACTCGAGAGGTAGATGCTTTGTCGTCGATGTTGGAATCGCGTCTTTCCTTCACTTGTTCGTAGCCCTTGGATTGAGCCGGGATTCCACGTTTCCAAAGGGATGTGGAGGTGTTGTTGGATGTTGAGTTTTCCATCGCTGTCCAACAAGAAATCAGCGATGAGAACGCTCGATGAAAGCCGGATCAAGACTTGAACGATATCGTCATGGTTGGCCCAATCTGAAATACGGACGGGGCGCTCACCCCAGGTTTCTTCACACCAGACTTCAATGGCCATGTTATGGGGGTGCATGACTGAGAACATGCGCCAACCCATCATCAAGTTTTGTCCTCTTTCGAAGGTGAGGGCGCGTATCAATGTTCAAGACGGAACGAGGTTTGCGTCAAATCATGGTGGGGTCATGGGGCTCGGTTCAAGCGAATTGGACCTTGGTGTTCGTCCTGCTTATCGGATGGTACGTCCTCATCAAAACATGGGAGCGAAACGGCACCCTTGACCGCTGGAACGCCACTCGCGCTCTCGGCATCGTTCTGATGGTTCGAACTCAACGCGGCCAACGGTTGTTGGATTGGATGGCTCGTCCTCGACGGTTCTGGCGAGCCTATGGTGAGGTTTCCTTGTGGGTTTGCTCCGTATCCATGCTCGTGGTGGGTTTGGTGGTGTTGCTTGCGTTCATCACCTCCTTGCTTTCCCCACCGACCGCTGCCCCACCGACGGCCAGCGAACTCGTCGCCGTGCCCGGCATCAATCCAGTGATTCCACTCGGTTGGGGGGTCGTCGCCTTTGTTGTCTCGCTGGTGATTCATGAATTCGGCCATGGTTTGCTGGCCCGAGGGCACGGGATGCGCATTCGTTCTTTTGGACTCCTTCAACTTGGGCCGTTGCCTCTGGGCGCCTTCGCTGAACCTCAATCGGACGAGTTGATGAGGGCGCCTCGAAGAGAGCGCCTGAGGATGTTTGCTGCGGGGCCTGCAACCAACCTCTTCGCTGCTTTCATCTTGTTGATGTTGCTCGGCGGCCTCGCCTCACAAATCGTTGCGGATGAGGACTATGTCCACATAAAAGGAATCGTGCAGGAGGGCGGGGCCGACCAAGCAGGTATGCAGCCATGGGACACGCTGGTTTCCATCGACGGCCAACCGGTCCATACGCTCCAGGATTTCAGAGACCTTCTCGTAGGGTACAAGAGCAACGACACCGTTGATTTGGTGGTCATCCATCAAGATGGAACCAGGGAGACACTTCAAGCCACCTTTGGAGACAAACATCAGCACTACATGGATTTGGGATGGGACGAGGAGGTTCTCGCCAGTCTAGAAATTCAACCCGGCGATGCTTTCCTTGGCGTGGAAGGCCTTTCCGAGGGGACAGCCGGCATCGACCGTCTCGCTGGCCCGTTTTCTCCCCGTTGGGAGGGGAACCTCCTTCAGCGCGCCCTGTCCCTTCCGTTCCATATCCTGACGATTCTGTTGATCCCGTTTGACCTCGGAGGCGTCGCCATCCATCCCTTCGAAGAAGCCCTCTTGGTCGCCGGAGACGGATTTTTGGGAAGTCTTCTTGGGACCGAGGTCCTGATGTTTTTCTGCCACCTCATGTTCTGGTTAATCTGGGTGAACATCCTGCTTGGTTTCACCAATCTCGTTCCTATGGTGCCCTTTGACGGCGGCCACATGCTCAGAGACATGCTTCATGCCTTCCTTAGCGGCGTGAAACGTTTGGGTCGGAAGCTCAAGTTGTGGGACTTGCATCCGATGTGGGTGGACCACATTTCGGGACGTGCATCGAGCTATTCGTCCCTCGTCTTGCTGGTCATGCTGCTGTTCACGATGTTCATTCCTTACCTTTGAACACGGGGAGGGCAGCCGAACGTCGTCGCTCCAACTCGGCGAGGATATCCATCGCACTTTGTTGACGGTCTTCCGCCATGGTGGCGGTTGAGGTTCGCTGAGCGCGCTCTTTCAGAGCGTTCACCGGCACGTCTTCACCGCCAACCGGTGAACACATCATGGCGAGGAATCGATTCAGCGGCATGCCTTGTTCCCAATCAATAAACGGAGAGCCGTTTCGATTCAAAGGCAAGGGTGGAATCATTTTGGCCAGACGAGCGAGTGTGCCCTTGAGGCCTTCGGTCTCAACGCGGAACAGCCGCCATGAATCTCCACGAACACCCTTTCGTCGATGGGCATACAACGGCATCAACCCCGAGCGCTCGCCCTCTCGAATCATGGCGTTGAGTTGGTCTTTGGTACGTCCAGAAAAATACAATTTTTCTGCGCGTGTTGATTTCACCTCAATGGGAAAGCAGCAATCGCCTCGAAGCGCCACCAAATCCCCGCTGCCTTCCATGCCCGAGCCGGCGGCACGGACGACCAGGAACGGCCGTTCCAAAACGCAACGCATACGGTTTTTTTCCTCCAGCGTACAACTGCGGGTTACCGCCGTCACACCCTTTTCCGTGCCGGAGAGAACTTCCCGTAACTCCCGTTCGTAGGCACCTGTCATGGGTTGACATCCGCGTCTATCGTTCTTGATAACTTCGGAGCACCTCCGCTGCCGAGACCGAGTTTTCTTGGCCTTCTCAGTCGCCAACCGATAGGTTAGAACAGGGCGCAAGGGTGGGAAAGGCGTGAAGCCGCTGTATGTCCGTACGGACGATTTCCGTTTGGCACATCGGTTGTTGAGCGAACTGAAGCAACGAAACCTTCCCGCGAAACAACTCTCGACCAACGATGCAATCGAGCCTGATGCATACTGGTTCGGCACGCCCGAGGAAGTACGCCTTCTCGGAGGCCAAGGCATCGCCGTTGAACTTGATGATGTTGCTGACACCGTTTCAACATGGCTGCTCTCCCGACAGTTGACTTCTGCTCCCGCTCAATTGGTGGTTGGCATTGACCCGGGCCCCCGGCCCGGCTGCGCCTTTTTCGCCGATGGTGTTCTGTTGGGCAAGCGCGAGGTGGACTCCATCGATGAATCCCTTGAGCGCATCGTGGGCTTGGTCGAGCACACGAAACCTGCACAAGTTCTGGTCCGTATTGGGCATGGCTCCCCGGTCCATCGTGATCGTTTGGTCAATCGCGTGTTGTCTCTCGGCTTTCACGTCGAGATTGTCAATGAGCACCGAACAAGTGCTGGACAACCCCGTCACGCTCACGGTTCAGCCGCCCTCAAAATCGCCATGATGTCGGGAACGCCGGTTCACGAACAACGCCAAATACGCTCTTCAACAGGTGAGTTGCGCAATCTTCAGCGCATCAGCAGGCAGCGTTCAAAGGGTCAATTGACCATCTCACTTGAAACGGCCATGCGGGTCAGTAAAGGGGAACTCTCGATGGATGAGGCCCTGGAAGAATCCGGTTATGACGCTTCTTGATCGAGTTCTCGTTTGGCGAGTTCGGTCAGTTCAGGCGAACGATTCAGCCACCAGCGAAAGGTCTGCTCGGATACTTGTGGCAGGAGCAGAACGGCGCCCAGCACCACAAATAAAGCGATGAATGAAGACGAGGGGACGTCCCTGGTTCCGTAAGAGTCGGGCCCACCTACCATGAGCTTGACCGTTCCAAGCCACGGTATTTCTCCTCCTGCGACGCCCAACACCCACGAGTCTCGAACGGGACCGACCACGCCTGATGGGCTGTGGACTCCAGCCGAACCGTTGGTGGCTCCCGCGCCTTGGTCAACCGAACATTTGTTGTTGTCGCCCAAGGTCAACATGCCCTCGTGCTCAGGTTCCCACTGCCACACGACGAGATGGGCCTCTACGCCCGCATGCGCAGGACGTTCACAGTCGTAGTAGGCAGCATCGGTTCCGTCAAAGCGCACGGTGACGTTGGATACGTCCTTCACGGAAGTTCCCGGAACCGACCATGTCAGAATGCAAGAACCTGGAAGACCGTCCTCGGCCGTTCGTTCGGCGTCGTACGTGGCCTCCTCCGGGCACGGTGTGGTTGCTGCTCGGTCGGGTAATACCGTCTCTTCAGCGACCACTCGCATGATGGCTCGATGGATGATGGGTGTGCCTCCTTCGCCGTTCTTTGCGTAAATGATGACATCGCCTTCGAGTCCGTGTTGTTGGTAGCCGTAAGCGGTGTTTTCAGGGTCGGTGGCCTCCGCATAGGTGACGATGGTGTCGCCGGGTTGGTCGTGCACGAGAATGAGGTCGCCTGCGTCGATGCTGCCCAGTTCACCTCCCTCTTCGTGAATCATGGATTTGGATTCGACCACGACCAACGGCGGCATGGAGCCGGTGTGAATGAACATCGCCCCGACCAAACAAGCGATCATGCCTACGGCGAGGGCCATTTCAAGGAGCAGCGTTTTCAGAGGGTCGTGCTCCGACATGTGGTGGCCTCAGGCTTACCGCTTCACACCGCGGCTATCAAGGAATGCTTTCCACTGCTCAAGGTGGCCTGCGCCCAAAGCCTCTGCTGCTTCATCGCCGTCGGCCTTTCGTCGGCGAAGTTCGGCCGTGGATTGGATTTCTTTGAGCTCTTCAATTTCAGCCACGTATCCTTTGAAACGCAGGTATTCCGGAAAAGAGATCAGGAAGACGATGAGGGAAAAAACAGCGCCAACAATCGCAGCGCCCGTGTAATCGTTCCAGTTCGCATGGTCTTGGAGGATGAGAATTTGGTACATGCAAGCGACCAACAGGATGGCACTTGACCCCGCTGCAACCGCACTTATGCCAAACTGTCGTCCGTGTTGTTTGGCCCAAAGTCGTCCAAAGAATGTCCCCTCTTCGCTCATGCCTTCACCAAGAAACACGACGGCGTTGGAGGCCTTCAAACCTCCCCTAAAATGGGCCATCTCGGGCCCGTTGGAATTTGGCGCGGAGGGGCATCATTCAAATGCGATGCGAACCATCATCCAGATGGCCCGGGTGACCATTATGCATCGTGCACTGTTTCTCACGCTCGTCTTTGTCCTTTCCGTCATGTCACCGCTCGCAGGTGCAGCCACGACAGAAACCCAATTCAAAGACGGCACCACGTCCTATGAGCACACCTTTTCGCAAAAAGGCACAGGGCCCGCAGGCGTCGTTACGTTGCCCATCGGGGCCAACGTTCAATCCGCCACGTTCAATTTGCTCGGTGAGGCAAGCACCACGACCTACACCAACTTCACGACGGACAGCCACTATGGCGGTACGGGTGACACCGATTACACCAGCACGTCCACTTCCTCACCTTCGCCCTTCACCTATGCGCGTCGGGATAATTTTGAGGTTGACAGTCAAACGATTTCGCTCAAGGGGAACCCCACTGAATACACGCCACGATTCTCCTCAACGGCCTCCGTTTCGACCCTCGGAAACGCCCACCTCAACACCACCGGGCAATTCGTCGCGTTGAGCGACCAAGGCTACACCAGCCCGACCAAGAAGTTCACCGATTTGACCGCCGCCAGCAACACGCCTTGGAGCTACACGGGCGTGGCCGTTCCCATCAACAGTTCAGAGGTTCACGTCATTCGATATTCCAGTCAATACGTTTCCAATGCACCCACGAGCATCATGCGGATTGACGCCAGCACCGGAGCCTATCTTGGGACCGCCTCGTTCTCGACCGGTACCTGCGGAACCACCGCCAATCGATACATCCACGATGCCGATGTCTACAACGGTGATGTGTACACTGCTCACTATTCCTATTACAAGGTCCACAAGTGGGATGTTGGTTGGAACACGGCCGGTACGCAAGTGCAGTGGGTGTGCAAGTCAACCTACAATTACAATTATCCCAATTACATCACGGGCGTTGACTTTGACGACAACACCGGTAAGATGTACATCGGCGTGTACGACACCTCGGCTCAAAACCACTACCTGAAGGAAGTCAATCCTTCCTCGCCAACGGTCATTACCGGCACCTGGCTCATGACATCCACCTCGTACTACTACGACCACGGTGCGGGTTTGTCCGTCAGCATGCCCAACGTCATGTACAACATCTACTACATGAACACGGACTACAAGAGCGTCCACCACCACTTCACCATGGCCAACGGTCTTCTCTCCAGCCAAGGCGAACGCTTGATGCCCGGTGGTGGCCACTACGGCATGGTCGATACAGACGATCACAAGGTCATGTTCTCATGCCACTGGTCCGGGACCAACTACTGCAGCCAAGGTATTCGTAAGATTCACACCTACGGCGACGGGGCGCACTATGATGTTCGCTCCACGAGCCAAACCTCGCAACTCATCGTCGGTCAAACGGTTTCCATTTCGAGAGCCGTCAACAGCATCAACGTCGAGGGCATCTTTGGTTCCATGCCAACCGGAACGAGCATCCGCGTCGATGTCTCCAACGACGGCGGCGTGACATGGAAGTCGGGAAGTGTTGGCCAGAAAGTCAACTTCGTTAATTCTGGAACCTCCATCAAGTGGCGAGCGACGCTCAACGGCAGCGCTTCCAAAACCCCCGTGTTGGGGGATGTGGTGTTGACTTACACCACCAACTACCAGTCCAGCGGTTGGTACTATGCCTACCAGTACACAGGGTCCGGTTCAAGCAACGTCATTGCCGCCACGGTCGATTGGACCGAAAACCGTCCGGCCGGAACAACCGTTTCGGTCAATGTCGGATACAAGGCCAGCTCTTCGACCTGCAGCAACGGGAATACCGGTGTGCAAACGTTCAACTCTCCAAACACCACGAAGTCCATGACCGGCTCATCCTACTACTTCTGCGTCCGTATCATGCTCTCGACCTCGTCAAGTGGCGCTACGCCAAGCATCAGCGATTTGTCGATCGCCCTCCATTCCAACGCACCCAGTCAACCGGGCTTGTCCATTGACGGGCAATCGGCTTGGAAGCGCTCTGCTCAATCCGGCGCCCTCATCGGGCCACTCAGCGTTTCGGACAGCGCCTTGGTAAATGCGCTCAATGCCGCCGTTCCCGACAGCGGTTCAGGAACGGTCGACATCCCGATTGAATTGACTTCAGAGTCCGCTGGCAAGTTGTCCATCACGTCGTTTGAGATCACGTACATCATGCAAACGGTGAACCTCGACTTGAGTATCCCGGAAGAGGAAATCCTCCACGAGCGTATCACGCCGTACGAAGTCGTTTCTCGACACGTCATCGGTGAATCGGCGAATTCCATGGTCAGTGCAGACCTGACGCTCATGACCGCGGGCAGTGCGGCGAATTGGCCCGTCATTTCATGGCAGTACGGTGATGTGTTCCCGGACCCGAATGACCCTGCTCAATACATCGAAGTTGACCCCTCCTCTTACTCAGTGGAGAGCAACGGCATTCTCGAGATTCATTGGAAATTCTTCGTGACCAGCGAAATGCCGGACCAAGACAGCGTGCGCTTCCGAGTCGGTTGTTTGGACGACAGCGGCACGGCCGGTTTCGCCCCAGAACCGCTCGTTTCCGAAGACGGACTCCGCGTGAACCGTTCCTTTGGTCTCGGCTGGTTGAACGTTCGAGACAACGATGGAGAGTTGACGTCCATGGACTTGGAAGACGGCTCCTGGGTTGCTGCTGGCGACCAGATCCACTTCGTGGGCGCGATGTGGTTCCAAGACACAGACGACGCCCCGAAGGACAGCGCCTTCGATGTCCGTATCTCAAGAAATGGCTACGTTGAATCAACGGCCAGGGACACGACCAACAACAACGGTTCGTTCTTTGTCTCCATTGATTTGCCCAACATTGACGTGCCCGACGGTCTCACGTACGAGGTTCAAACCTACAATGAGCGAAACCCCGACCATGTTCAGCAGCCAAACACCGAATGGCGCCGCACCTACCTTGTCGACGCCACTCACCCAGAGCGCAAACAAGTCGCTCCGGTCGACGATGCTTACGAGGCAGCCACCAACGAGCAAACCGTTCAGATCCTCGTTGAGGACAAGGTTGGCCACCCCATGGAATTGGAACTCAATTACTGGGTGGAGGCTGACCACGATGCGAACCGAAACGGTGAGGCCGACCCTGAGGAATACGTCAGCAAGGCGGTTACAAACACCACAGAAGCCCGTGCAAAGTGGTTCATCACGACCATTGACACGTCGCGAAACCCCAACATGGGACGAGTCTCGTACTTCTGGGACGGCGGTGACCAGGCTGGAAATCCGCTCCACTTCACGGCCATAAACGACGACGATGAGGTCCTCAAGTTCGAATCCTCCGAGGGCTTCCTCTACGACGATGCCACGTTCCGAACGCGCAAGGATTCTGCAGCGATTTTCACCGGCTTGGAATGGTTCGGTCACGAAGACAACGAACCGGTCTTTGCCGGCATGGAACAAACGATTTCACTGGGCTTCATCGATGCCAACACGGCCATCGACTTCGAGTTCATTTCGCTGGTGTTTGACTTTGAAGGCCCCAACCCCGCTCGAGACGCTCAAGCCATCTCCTACTCGGGTACCAACAACACCTTCTGGTCCGATTCACCCTACATTCATCTCTTGCCAACCAGCAAGATGACCCAAACGACCAACGAATCGGGATTGCCGTGGATCATGCTTGACTTCCACTTCAAGTTCAGTTGGGACTGGCCTGACGAAGAAATGGGCGACGTTGCTTTGCTCTACAAGGAGTTGGGCAGTTCAGACCCCTCACGTATTCTTCTGCTTGAACACACCTTCCGTGTTGAGAACGACCTGATGCTCTCCCCCACGGATTTCGAAGTGGAAGATGTCAGCGAACCACGAACCGGCCCCGTCGCTGACGGCAGTCGCGTGCGCAAAGATGACCGCCTGGCCTTCACCGGTCGAGTGGTCTACGAAGGCAGCCAGACGCCCGCACCGAGAGATGTCGGTATTCTCGTTGAGGTCTTTGACGGTGAAAAATTGTGGTCGGACGGCTCACTGACCGCGGATGGCGGCTACGCCCTCGAAGTCCCGCTTTCCTCTGCTTCGACCCTTCAATCGTCCCCGTCCCGAACGTGCTTGATTTCCATCACCAACATTCCTGGACGCGGAGAAGACATGACGGGAACTTTGGTCTCAACCACGCTTCAAGTCGTCGTTGACGACGCTGCACCTCGTGTCACTCGACGCATTGCCCCGCTCAACGTCATCGACATTTCAGCCAACAATGATTTGACTCAAATCGAGGTTGAATTCCAAGGCACGGAAGACGCTGACTTGACCGGTTCGAAGCAAATCGTTCACTGGGTGATGCGAGACGCAACCCGAACGATGACCATCGGCGCCGGTTCGACGCTGCTTGGTATGCAACAAGACGGTCAGAACGTGATGTGGACGGGCGTTGTTGACATCACGGCTGGCGGAACGGTGATGCCGAAAGCCGGTGATTTCGTTGGCTTCTACGTCACCGGTTATGATGCAGCAGGCAACCAATTCCCGGTTGTTTCCAACTCTGAAGCGAGTCCGATTCCGGAGCTTGCCTCGGACGATACGGATTTCGAACGCCAATGGGTGCGCTTGGGTGCCGTGGGTCCTGAACTGCGGGTGAAGAACATCGCCATGAGTGACGACCACATCGCCCCGGGTGCTCAGATTGACATCCGAGCAGATATTTTCAACGCCGGCGGGAATACGACGGCCCAGTTCAAGGTTGCATTCTATTCGGGCTCGAGCGACAAACCCTTCGACGTTGTTCGAGTGAACGGAATTGACGCCGGAGAACTCTACTCCGTGAACGTCGTCTGGGAATCTGAAGACGTTGACCGTATTCGTGTGGTTGTGGACGCTGAAAACGAAGTCCCTGAGGCCAACGACGACGACAATTCTGCGGAGCACGCAGTGACCATTGCATACGGCCAATACCTCGGCTGGTTTGACTCGGTTCGCGAGCAACCCCTTGCGTGGATGTTCGCCATTCTCAGCATCTTGACCTTGGCGATCGTCTTTACGGTGGCGACCAAGACGTCCATCGATTATGGCGAAGGTGCGTTTGCGGAAGACGAGGAAGATTGGGAAGACGAAGACGAGGACGAAGACTTCGACGACGATGACGATTGACCCGGTCCGCAAGGAACCCTGTTCATAGCCAAATCCTCAAATGCAGTGGGCTGAGCCTCTCCACGAGGGTGGGGAGACCATGTCACGCGTTTTTTCCGGACTTCACCCCTCCTTGTCTCAAACGCTTGAGGAAAAAGGCTGGAAGGCCACTCCGGTGCAAGAGAATGTCATTCCCGACATCATGGGAGGTCATGACCGATTGGTCATCGCACCGACCGGCTCCGGGAAGACCATGGCAGGAATTCTTCCGTTGTTCCACCGTTGCTTAACGGAAGGTTGGTCTTCCCTCTCCATGTTGTACATCACGCCCTTGCGTGCATTGAACAGAGACGTCGACCGAAGATTACGAGAGTTGGCTGAAGCCGTTGGATTACGCGTTGATGTTCGCCACGGCGACACCAGTCAGTCTCAGCGAGCCAAACAGACGCGAAATCCACCGCATTTGCTGGTGACCACTCCCGAAACCTTCCAACTCATGTTCAGCGGCAAGAACCTGAGGGCCATGCTGAGTACCGTTCAGGCGGTGGTGGTGGACGAGGTTCACGACCTCGCCGCTTCAGAACGCGGCTGGCAACTGGGGATTGGTCTTTCACGTTTAGAAGCCCTTGCAGGCCGTTCAGTCCAACGGCTCGGACTCTCTGCGACGGTCGGAAACCCTGAAGCTGTGGCTCACTGGCTCTCGCCAGGCAAGGCACAGCCCCTCATCACCACCGGACATCGGGCTACCGAGTTGACGGTTGAATCCCCAAGTCCCACGCCTGAGGACGAGATCGGCAGTGTGGAAAGCGCCCTGAGTCCAAAGCAACACGCCTCCTACCGACATCTTTGCGAGATTCTCAGAACGCAAGCGCCGTGCTTGGTGTTTGTGAACAGCCGAAGCGATGCGGAGACGCTCTCCACGCGTCTGCAAGCCATGGCGCCCGACCTCAAGATCGGTGTTCACCACGGTTCTCTTGCGGCTGAAACCCGGCAGCAAATGGAGGATGAATTGCGAGACGGAACCTTGGCAGGGCTGGTCTGCACATCCAGTTTGGAACTCGGTATCGATGTTGGTAGCGTACGGCGAATCGTCCAAGTCCATTCACCCAAATCGGTGGACAGGATGCTGCAGCGTGTGGGTCGGGCGGACCATCGCTTGGGCGGAGTGGGCCGAGGCCATGTCATCTCCTGGGATGTTGACCATTTGCTCGAGTCGGCTGTGGTGGCCCAGCGCGCCATGAAGGGCGACATTGAACCGGTGGTGTGGCGAAAACGCCCCGGTGTGATCGCCGCCAACCAATTGGTCCTCATGGCGCACTGTTTCAAAGCCGTCAGCATTGATGAAGCCACACAAATGATCGCTGCTGCACCGCAATTTGAAGGATGGAAGCGACCCGATACCGAGGCCCTTCTCCAAGTTCTTGCAGAACGCTGGGTGCTCCGCTTCACGCCAAAGCCCAGTGAATTGCCGTGGTATCGCTGGCCCAAAGCGGTGTACGCTGAAGCACGGGAAGCGGCGGTGGCGAGGGGGGAAGACCTTCCCGAGGACCTGCCGTTGTACAGCACACCCGATGAAGAACTTCCTCGAACCTATACCGAACGGACGGTTGATGTTCCAAAGCGATTTGCAAAAGGTTGGTTTTCCACCGCCGGAAAAACCCGAGAATGGGTCACAAAACACCTCTCAATGATTCCAGATAAGAAGACATATCGAGTCCGTGATGCCGTCACACGCCGCAGTTTGGGCAACGTGGACGAAGCCTTTGTCCTCAGCCTCAACGATGCTGGCGAGGACGACGATGGCACTCCCCGTCGCTTTGTCATCGCGGGACGTACATGGCTCATCGTGGACGCCGACCCTGAACAATCAGAACTGCTCGTCGCCCCGGTAAACGACCATGGCAAAGCGCCGCAATGGCTGGGAGAATTACCGCCGGTGCCCGAATCAGTGGCCAGAGATGTCGGCTACCTTCGCCATTTGATCGCTCACGATTTGGGACTCCTTGACGCGCCCGAACCACCGGCTTTGGACCCGCTTGCCCTCGTCCCTCCTCGCTCTGCTTCCTTGGCTGAGTATCCTCTTGACGACGAAGCGAGAAGTATGCTCGCAGAAACCATCGCTGCTCACGTGGAAGCCACCGGCACCCTGCCCACCGACCGCGTGATGACGCTTGAGGAACGAGACGACGCCTTCGTGCTGAATTGCTGCCAGGGGTCCAAAATCAACGAAGCCCTGGGCAATTTCTTGCTCGCCATGGCATCCACCAAATCGGGAAGTTGGGGGCGCCTCATCGTTGAACCCACTCGAATCGCATTACAGGTGAGCGGTGTCCGGCCTGAAGACCTCGTGGGGTGGCTCATGGAAACCCCTCCCGATGCCATTGAGCAGTTGTTGAGCATCACCGTTCCCAATTCCCGACAGGTTCGATGGCGATTTGCCCAAGTGGCCAAAATTTTCGGTATTTTGCGCCACGGGGTTGACCCGCGTCGCATCAATCTCCAAGCCTTGCTTCGAAAGTACCGTGGTACGGTGGTGATGGAGGAAGTTCTCTCCAAATTATTCCATGAGAGAATGGATGTGCAAGGGGCCGCCGATGTCTTACGAGGATTGCAATCCGGTGTTCTCTCACTCTCCATCACCGCTCAAGGGCCACTGGGCCTTTCCAACCGCACGCAAGATGACATGTTGCTTCCCAACTGGGACAATGCAGCCCTACGAGAACGCCTTCGAGGTCGTTTGACCAACGAACGGGCCGTTTTGTGCTGTCTTCGCTGCCATGCCATACGACGATTCAGAGTCGCTCGTTTTGAAGCGATGGAGCGTCCGGGAACCTGTCTAAAGTGCGGGGGAAAACGTCTCGCTTGCGCCCGGGAAGGTCTTCAAGACATGCTGGAAGGATGGGTCAAATCAGAGGACCAGAAAGACCAGGACCGGATGATGAAAAACGCCGATTTGGTGGCCAACCGAGGTTTGGAGGCCATCATGTGTCTCATGGGACGTGGAATTGCCGAAGCCACGGCGAATCGGCTGCTGGTCAAGGTTTCACCCGGTGATACCAACGGGTTGCTCCAAGCCATTCACAGGGCAGAAGTTGAGTACGCTCGTACCCGCCGATTTTGGGGCTAGGTCGGCCCGTATGTCGCTGTTCAACCAAGTCTGTTGAAGCTACCATCAGGCATCATTTGCCAGCGGATGCCGTCGGTTTGGACGTAAATCGTCTGCCCGGTCGAGGTGTCGTATTGACCGCCGGGAGGCAATCCGGTATAATCGGCTACCGTGGTCGGTTGTGCGGGAGGTGGCGGTGCAGTGGCTGCTTGAGGCGGTGCAGGTGCGGTCATGACGGCTTGCTGGGCGACCGGTTGCTGGACCACGGGTTGTTGCGCCACAGGTTGTTGCATGACAGGTTGCTGCATGACAGGTTGCTGAGCCATGGGCTGTTGCATCGCTGGCTGCGCCATCATGCCGGGTTGGCCCATGGGTTGCATGGGTTGAGCTCCGCCATCGTTCCACAACTGGTTGCTGAAGTCTTTGTCCGAACCTCCGGCGTTTCGTCCCCGGAGAACCACGATGGCAATGCCAGCCACGACACCGAGCACGGCGATGGATGAACCAACGACCAAGACCGTGTTCGAGGATTGTGAATCGCTCTCTGAGGTGTCGTCATCCTTGTTGGTGCCTTGGTTGTTATCGCCATCACCGCTTCCATCATCGGCACCGACTTCTTCCACAGCAGTGTCTTTTCCATCGTGCTGAGAGGTGTTGCCGGAAACCACGACGGACGCATCAGCTTCCACGGCGGTCCCGTCGAGCGTGGACGATTCGGTCACGAAGGCCACAGAGGCAGCGTGAGCGATGCCACCATCGAGGGAAACCACGTTGAGTTGGATGGTGTATTCGTGGAGGGGGATGTTCTCATCCACATCAAAGGTCACCGAGAACGTGAGGTCGCCGTTGGCGTCAATGTCGCCCCAGGTGATGACAGCACTGTCAATGAGGGCTTGGTTGTAAGGCTCAACGATGATGTCGAGCATGCCACCCATGCTCAAATCCAAGCCATTGTGCGCATCGATCGCTCCGGAGATGGCCATCTCGCCTTCGGTCAAGAGTTGTTCACGGTCGTCGATGTCAAGCGAAAATTCTGGGAGCGAGGTGATGCTGAACGTGATTTCGTCGGAACGAATGGTCTCGCCGGCCGTACCGGAAATGACCACCGTGTAATCACCTTCGGTCAGGTTGTCAGCGAGTGTCAACGTCAAGACGGCCATGAAGGGCGCCTTGCCCTGAGCGAAGTCGAGTTCGGCCGTCACACCGTCTGGAACGACGGCAGAGAGGCTCACATCAGCGCCAAAGCCGTTTACGGGTTCGATAAAGATGGGCGTGGGGACGACCCAGGGGACGCCGCCGGGAAGTACAATCCACGGGTCCATCGTTTGAATCTCGAAGTCTGGCGTGTTGTCCACGGTGAAGGGCACGGAAACCGAACGGTCTCGGCCGTCGTGCGTGCCGGTGATGGTCAATTCGTAATCCCCGCTGCTGAGGTTCATGGTATCCACGACCACTGCACCGAGGTCGTCGATGGTCAACTGTTGGTTGTCGTACATCAACGGGGCGTTTTGTGCGTTCACCGTAGCGCTGATGTCCACGGTGCTGTTGAATTCGTTGAAACCAACGACGTTGACCCATGCAGCAAACGGCAAGCCGTATTTGGCCGTGTTATCGGGGACGCTTGGCAAGATGGTGAAATCGGGCGTAGCCCAGTCGTTGTTGCCTTCTCGTCCAGCAAAGGATTGAATGCCATTGGCGGACACTTGGTTGCCGTTCAAATCAAACATCTGTGTGCCGAGGTGTCGGTAGTTGAGAGGAAGCGCTCCAGAGTCGGTGAAGGTGATGTCAAGCATGGTGCAACCGCCCATCAAGACCTGCATGGACAGCGTGCCACTTCCTTCAGCGGCTTCGCTCCAAACCTTGCCTTCTGTCAGTGGGAAGTTGAGCTCGTTCATCCCGTTGGCGTAGGTCAGATCCATCTTCATGGTCGTCGATTGGTCAACACCCATGGGAATGCAGCCGTCCTCAATGGACCCGCCAGAGTTTCCGCCACCACCCATGCCGCCGTCGCCGCCGCCACCGCCACCGCCGTTGTTGCCGCCGCCGCCGTTCTGAGCGTCAGAGCATCCAAAGAAATCAACCGAATCACCAGCAGCGGTGCCCGGGCAGGAATCATCGTCATCGGCGACACCGTCGCCATCAGCGTCGGCCGTTCCGCTGCCACCGCCATCGCCGGAGCCGCCGCCACCGTTCTCGTCAGGGCAACCGTCGTTGTCGGCGTCGTTTTCTGGGGTGGAAGCCTCGTCGGGGCACGCGTCGTTTGAATCGGGAATACCGTCGCCGTCGGTGTCGTCGCTCCCACCGCCGCCACCAGAGCCACCGCCGTTGAGTTGTTCATCAGAACAACCGTCCCAATCAACTTCAGCGCCTGGGGCAGTGTTTGGACAATCATCAAAGAAATCCTCGACCCCATCACAGTCTTGGTCATCCGTGCATTCTCGTCCTGAGGTTTCACTCATGGCGCCAAAGCCCCCACTCATTTCCATCGAACTGGTGTGGGTGAGGTTCTCATGAACCAGGGACAGGGTGTCCTTGGCGAAACACGCCTCTCCCGTTTCTTCGTCAACCGTGGTCGTGGTCATGCCCATCATGCTCATTTCGAGCGTGGCCTTTCCGGCGATGTCAACACGGTAGCACTCCTTGCCTGCAACGGTGTCCACTCCCGTAACGGTCATCTGATGGTACTCGTCGTACGTGATGCCGAACATGGAGGGCATGGTGATGGAGAAGTTCCAGTAGTCGCCGTTGGTCCAAACCGGTGCGCTCTGTGTGTCGGTGGTTGCGGCGTTGGCGAACTGATAGGAAGAAAGCGTGGAGGTGTACATGATGTTGCCCTTGGCGTCGTAGGTGTCGGCTGCGACGTACCAACCCGCTGAAGGAGCGTACCATTGGACCTCGTACCCAGCATCGATCTCGAGGACATAAGCACCACCGCCGGCTTCGGTCATGGTGGCGTTCACGGCCACGCTGTAGACGCCACCGACGCTGGTATCATCCTCGTCCAGGAAGACGGTGTCCCGGGTTTTTCCTGGGTTGGAGGTGGCGTAGTGGGTGTTTTCTTCGTCCCACACGGCCATGGAAACGCCATCTCCAGATGCGTGAGAGAGCGTGAGCAAGAGGGTTTGACCGGGCTCAAGCCAGATCGAATACCAGTCGTGCTTGTCGTCCCACATCTCAACTGCACCACGGACCACATCACCGGGATAGACTTCTTGTCCTGAGGTGTTCACGTTGTTGGGCTCCACTTCGTTGATGACTTCTACGCCGTTACTTTCGGTGAACCATGCCGCTGGTTCATCGTCCAAGGATGGCGTGGAAAATATCGGGTTCAAGGCAGCAAGCAAGAGAATGGCTACGATGGTGAAGCGCATGATAACCTACAGCATGAAGCCGTATATCAACAAAGGGTTTCACTGTTGTGACCTTTGTCCCGGTCCCTTTCAGCGGCGTAAATCAAAAACTTCCGTTCTAGGTTGGAGCGTGCTCTTCGAGGTATGCCAAGACGAGGGGCAATATGGTGGAAGAGGATGTTCTCATTGCCATTTTTTCCAGCGCGCATTTGAATGGGCTCTTCTGTACCACCATTCACCGCCTTCCCGAGGCCATTCCAGCCATTCATACCCGTCATCCCGAAGCATCCCGATTTCATCAATGGCAGGCTCGGCCACGACCGATGCTTGTTGAGATTGGGACGGGGCGGGTGCTGCGTTGTGATGTTCCGTCATCGCGAGTTTTTCGTTGAGAAGCCTGGTTCGGTCTTCCGAGTCAATGGAACCGGCCAGCCCGAAATAGGCATCATTGTGGGCGATTCGGTTCAATTGGTCGGGCGTGGAGGCCAATAAATCGTCGATCAAGGTCAAGAGTTTCTCTCTCGTTTGTTTCTTGATTTCGTTGTTCGTGTAGCGTGCGGTGAGGTCGCCACGCAGTTGCTCGAGTTCTTCAGACAACTCCTGAGGATTACCATGGTAGGCCTGGGTGAGGGATTGTAAGTACGTCAATTCATTTTCTTCTTCCTTGGTCAACTTGGAGTTCTTTCGGAGCACCTGCACCCAACGGAAGGTGTCGGGCAGAATGGCGGCAATCGCATTGGTTTGAAGAAGACCAAACAGCGCAATCAAAATCGCACCAATACCGACGGTCGTGGTGACAGGGTCGCTATCGCCTGAAAAGAAGGAATCCAAAAAGGACGAGGAGCCATCATCTTGAACCGAAATTTCCTCCGCACAACCCGTTGCATCCACGCTGACATTAGCGGGGGTCTCCGGACAGAGGTCATCGAGGTTGGAGACGCCGTCTTCATCGTTGTCCAGGACGCTGAGTTGACCTTCACTGCATCCATTTTCATCCACGGTCTCCTCGAGACCGGTCATGGGGCATGTGTCGTTGGAATCAAGCACACCATCTGCGTCCTCATCGTCCAAACAACCGTCGCCGTTGTCATCAAGCGATGAGGCGTTTTCCTCAGGACACTGGTCTACACCGTCAACCACGCCATCGCCGTCCGAATCGGTGGTGACGACACATCCGTTCTCGTCCACCGTCACGCCTTCTTCACTGCCGGGGCACTGGTCGGCGTTATCCCCGACCCCATCGGCATCGGTGTCCATGGTTTCGTTGGCGTCGTTCGGGAAGGCATCGGCGTTGTCACCTACGCCGTCGCCGTCCGAATCCTTGCTTTCGTTGGCATCAGATGGGAAAAGGTCCCAACTGTTTGGAACACCGTCGTTATCATCGTCTCCGTTCCATAGCATCATGCTGAAATTTGCATAGTAATTTGTTCGATGGTTGGCGACCTTGCTTGGGCATGAGGACTGCTGCACGGCATCCCAATACTCTGCACCGCCTTCGCATCCATGTGGCTGTCCGGTCACATGGACGGTGAAATTCACCCAAGGTTCGATTTCGGTGATGTACGCTCCAGAGAAAAACGCCTGTGGCACATGATCCATGAGACTTACACTTTGCAGCGAAATCATTTGACTCTCCCCACCGTACATGCCGTAAGGTAGACCCGCCGTGTTTGGCAAGATGCCCTCTGGTTCGGATTGCAGAGAAATCATGGTGAAGCCTTCGGAGGTGATGGTTTCGAGCGTGAGCGTCAAGTTGTTTCCAAAGATGTGGTAAGGGTGAATTCTCAGGTCAGTACTGGAAGAAGTGATGCGTATCTTGCTTGGCTCTGAATTGTCTGGAATTTGATTTCCATCCAAATCTTCCCACTCATTGGGGTTTGAAGGGAAGGCATCGGCGTTATCGCCCACACCATCACCGTCGGAATCAACTTGCTCAAGGGCATTCGTGGGGAAGGCATCGGCGTTGTCACCCACGCCGTCGCCGTCGGAATCCAGCGTTTCTGTGGCATCGTTGGGAAACGCATCGGTGTTGTCGCCCACGCCATCACCGTCGCTGTCCAACCACTCGTTGGCATCGCTGGGAAACGCATCACCGGCGTTGCTGAAACCGTCCCCGTCATCGTCGGGGCAGCCGTTGAGGTCCTCGTTTGACGTTCCTGCAACGTTGGGGCAGTCATCGTCAGCGTTCTGCAAGCCGTCGCCGTCGAGGTCGTTTTGGTCGATGAACTCAAAACTGGCTGAGGTCGTGTGCTCCACATCGTCCTTGTCCATCAGGGAGACCGAAACCGTAACTGGGGTTGCAACGGAGGGGGTGGTCAGACGAATCGTTTGGTCGTCCACCACGTCCCCAGTAACTGAACCGTATTGACCAAACTTGACCGTGATTTCGTTGGTAGCGACCACGCCGGTTGATTTTGTCGTGTACTTCAAAATGTCAGCGGTATCGTCGTTGAAGGCGACGTGCATAACGCCATTTCCATCAATGAAGATTGAATTTCCTTCACCAACATCGGCATTGTTGGCAATCGTCGTGACTTTCCAATCGGAAATGGTCGGGTCCATGGTTGCGTATTTCAAATTCTGACCGGTCCACGTGTGATAGACGATGTGCGGGTGGTTCGCAGCATCCACGGCGATTGAGGGGTAACGGCCTGTGTGCCCGGATGAATCAAGAATCTCGGTATTCCATCCAGTACTGGGGCTCCCCGTTGCGTACCTCAAATCATAGTTTTTATCATCGAAATGAGCGATATGGAATTGGCCTTGTTGGTCCAAGGCCATCGATGCCATGTATCCTGTATACAACTGAGATGACCCTTGCTCGACCAAATAGGAATCCCAAGAACCGCTTTTGTCCGTGGCGATCATCAATTTTGAGGAGTCTCGGTTTTGATATGCGATGTAGATGTTATCGCTCTCATCAATGACAATGGCAGATTCACAACCTCGATTGTCTCCCGGCTCAACCGTGGTGTGGGACCAAGTGGTTCCGGTGAACGAGGCAATTCGAAGTCCATTTCCGCAATAATCTGGTCCGTCAACAGCATAGGAAATGTGTGGATGATTGTTGGAGTCAACGGCGATACCGATGGGGCCGAAATGTGCAGAGTTTGAAAGCACGGTATCGTTCCATCCATTGCCATCATAGTTCATGTAAACAAGCGTTTCATCCCAACTGGTGTAGGTCGTATAGGCCAAGTGGATGTGGTCATTGCCATCAATGACCATGTGGATGTCCCAACAATACGTGTTCCCGCAATCGTTGATTTTCCCTGAAACCCAGCCATTTCCATCATTGACGCTGTGCCGAATTTCGTAATTCCCGCCCTTGATTTGGACGACGTGCATGTGCCCGTTTGAATCTACCCCGATGGCATTCCATTTACCTGCTTGGCTGCTCATGTCCAAATTCGACGTCGCCCATTGGTGAGTGAGGCCGTCGTAGCTTGTGTTCCTGAAGGCGAGGTCGGAGAAGCCGCTTCCTGTGAGGGTGATCTCTTCGCCACCGGTTGTCCAACCTGAAGTGGAAGACAGGGAGACCGGAAGAGGGCTTGACTGGCCTAAGGGGCTTGAATCCTCAAATGTCGGAGGTGAATTGAGCATTGGCGAAAGCGCCACGGCCACCAAAATCACCGTCACCAGCCAGGTTCGCATAATGCCCCCTCGGATTGCCTGCAAATATGATTTTGTCACAATCGTGTGACTTTCTAGAGATTCACACGACGGTTGGGTACCGATGTAGGTGTACGGGAACACAAGGGGGCCCTCGTAAACACGCCTGTTTGAGTCTAACGAAGCGAGAAGCGCATCATCTAACAAGACACATGGGCTATCGGCGTACCATCAAGCAATGTTCACGACGCATTTACCCATGGCACGACCAGAGAAGGAGCGATTGAAGGC
>JASLVM010000022.1 GCA_030741355.1 Candidatus Poseidonia sp.
TCTGGTGATCAACAGGCAGAACCGGACCCGATTTCAAAGGGTGAAGGCGTCGGCGCCACCTGTTGAATTCCGTTCGATTTATCGGCTAAAGGATGATGAAGCCGTTGGGTTTCAGTCCCCATCATGGCAGAGACCTTCTGGTCGCTTGAAGACGATGAGGACCTTCCTCCACCGGTGAAGGCAGCAGGTCAACCTGAGCGTTCAACACCGGTTCAACAACCATCTGCTCACCATGGCGTGGAAACCATTCCACTCAGGCACTCATACGACGATCTCATCGCTCTCGCTGTTTGTTTTGTTCCAACAGTGTGGACCTTGTTCATCGCAGAGATTTGGTATTTTTTCTTCTTCCTTAGCTTGTCAACCTTCATCGGGTTGGTCTCCGTTTTGAAGCGACAAGAACGGGCCTTTGTCATGTGGTATCCGGCCCAGCGTCGTTTGGAATTTTTCCGAGGAAAACGACGGTCGGGCGTCAACCCCATTTTTTCATACATCGTTCAACAGGGTGACGCCATTCTTGGGCTCATGATTCAACCAAGCGAGACGGAGGATGAGGGCAAAGCGAAGGAGTTCTCGCTCTTCACTGAAGTAGCGGAACTGATGTTCCCGTTCCTTATGTTCACCCAGAGTGATTTGAAAGACATGGCCGAGGATGATTCGGACGAACGGTACTGGTTTGAGGTGCTCCGCAAAGATGCAGAAAAACCGGAGTACTTCCCAGAGCATGGCAAAGAACTGACGTGGAAATATCAGTTCGATGGTCTTGAGAAGATCATGAAAGATAAACTCGAGTGGGTTGAGTCCCAACAGTGAATCTAATCCTCGCTTTCCGCTTGAAGGTCGTAAATCGACGAGGTCGATTCCTCTTCCATTTCTTCTGGAACTTCTTCATCATCCGCCTCTGCATTCTCCTCAACTTCGGCTTCTTCATCTTCGGCTCCATCATCATCGGCCTCGGGCGTTTCATCGTCTTCGATGGACGCCTCTTCGTGAGCCGTGTAGGATTTGGCCTCAGCCACTTTTCTGGACTGTGAAGCGATGACAAGGGCGAGACCCATGAATCCAGCAATGGCGACGATCCAGATCATGAGCGGGAATTCTTCGATTTCCTCCTGATATTCCCATGTTACGATGGCTGACTCGGCACCGGTGGCGTCAACCACCAAATCGGAGATGCCGTTGAGAGCAGATGGAAGCAAAGGTTTGCAGGTCAGGGAGGCATCTCCGGCCTCGTACATGTACCATGTAAACGGCACGTCTTTTGATTCACCGGCGGCAAGGCTGACCACCATTTGGGTCGTCTCGACAATTTCATCACCGTTGTAGCACCAAATGTTGACGCCAGCGACATCTGCATCACCGGTGTTTGAGACGGTGACCATGCCCGATATGCTCTTGTTGGCCACGGCCGTGTTCGCTTCAGGGTTCACGGAGGTCACAGCGACGTATGGGAGGTCCAATTCGATGCTGCCTTCGGAGGTGGTGGGCGCATCAATGGTTTTGGAATAGGTGCCCCAACTGCTTGAGATGGAAAGTGTAATCGTGGCGTCTTCTTGTTGGACAACACCATCACCGTCCATCCATTCAATCATGCGTTTCCACTCGTTGGTGGCTCCCGATTCAACGAAAACGATGTTTCCGTTTTCGTCGGTCAAATCATTCCAGTCGTTGGCCTTGTATCCAATGTCGTAGATGTCAAGACTTCCGTTGGGGATGTTGGTTGAGAGGCTGCGTTGTGGGAGCAGGCGAACCCAGGCATCGGTCGTGCCGCCCGTGCCTTGGCTGTTGGTGTAGGTGATTTGCGCCTGACCGTGGAGGATGATGTCTTCGTCTGACCGAGAGCCGCTGATGATGCTGTTCAACACGGCAACAGAGGAAGTGCTCGCCGCTTCTACCGGGGCGCTTCCTACCAGCTCTGCGTTGTCAAACTGGCAAAGGCTCTCGCAGTGGATGTTTGCGCCGGAGATGGTGCTGCTGGTGACCGTCAGGTCGCCGTGGGCATGGATATCAAACCCGGATTGGAACCAGTAAAGAGGTGCGTCAGCTGCTTCAATGTCCTGGGCGAGAAGTGTTTCGGTGTTCCCTCCGCCATAAATCGCCTTGGCCCAGAGCACGTAGGTTGGTGTAAAGTAATACGAATCGAAGGTGACCACAAGGTCGGTGTTGTTCAACGGGGCATCAAATTGAACCATGTCTTGCCCTGATGCATTGATGGTCTCATCGCCCAGGCTGACGTCCATCTTGGAATTTGAATCAATGGCATGATTGAACTTTAGTTGAAGGACGCCGTCATCTGCTAAGTCACCAAAGTTGAGGGTCAAGGTGGCAAACATGCTGTTGACCATCAATCCAGCGTTGAGGTCGTCGCTGACCAGAGCGCCGTTTGTGACGACCAATTGTCCGCCGTCTTCAACCGTGATCGAGGAACCGGTTTCCATCGTGATGTTGGCGTTGACCGTCAGCGTTGCTCCGCTGGCGACCACCACATGGCCGTTCATGTGAGCGTCTTCAGTCCATGTTTCAGAGGAAGAAACGGTGTTGGAATCTCCTCCTGATGGTGGAGCAGCAGCGGCCAGCGGGGCCGCCAACAAAAGAAGGCTGAGCAGGAGGGCAAGCGAATGGAGTCGTGTTCGCATGTTACCCTCACATCCCTAAGGTGGATAAGCGTTCTTCCCTTTTGGTCCTCCAGCGTGGGCTCGCGAAGGCCTTATTCAATGCCGGATAACCCCGCAGGGTATGAATGGCGCAACGGTGGTCGTGGTCGGCAGCGGTGGGCGGGAGCACGCTCTCTGTCTTTCTCTGGATGCCTCGGCCAAAGTGGAAACGATTCACTGCGTTCCTGGAAACGCAGGAACCGCCCAACTGGCGACCAATCACGCTTTGGACGTGAAGGTTGATGCCGTGATTGACCTCGTGGTTGAACTTGAGGCAGACCTTGTTGTCGTCGGTCCAGAGGCTCCTCTTTGCGAAGGTCTTGCAGATGCGTGTGCGTCCGTGGGAATTCCTTGCTTTGGTCCGGTAGCAGCCCTCGCCCATTTGGAGGGTTCGAAGCTCCACGCCAAACAAACGATGGAAACTGCGGGCGTCCCCACTGCGGCTTATGTGCGTCTTGATGAAGAAAGTGATCTCGAGGCAGCCCTGGATGCTTATTCTGGTGAACCTTGGGTGGTGAAGCGTGATGTGTTGGCCGGTGGTAAAGGCGTGGTGGTAACATCCGACCGAGCCGAAGCGAAATCCTTCATTCAATCCTCGATTGCTTCGGATGGCTTTGTGCTCCTGGAAGCATTTTTGCCGGGAGAAGAGGCGAGTATGCTGGTGGTCATGGACGGTACGGCCTATCGCACTCTTCCCGCAAGTCAAGACCACAAGCGTGCCTATGACGGAGACGAAGGACCGAACACAGGTGGAATGGGTGCCTATTGCCCCGCCCCCGTCGTTTCAGCCTCAGTCCATGAAAAAATCATTCAGCGCATCGTTGAACCAATGCACGAACACCTCTCCAACCAAGAGATACCTTACCGGGGGGTCCTCTTCATCGGGTTGATGATCGACCAGCACGACGACCCTTACGTGGTGGAATTCAACGTGCGATTTGGCGACCCCGAATGCCAGGTGACACTTCCGCTCTTGAAAACCGATATGTATTCGCTTCTTCATGGTGCAGCAACCGACGGTTTGGCGGATGTTGAACTTGAACTCCATGCGGGGTCTGCGGTCACGGTGGTTCTCGCTTCTGAGGGATACCCGGCGTCTCCCATCAAAGGTCGCTCACTCGATGGGCTTGCCTCACTAGTTTCCAAAACAACCTACGGCCAAGCTTGGGTAAATTTTGCCGGTGTGTCCACCGATGCAAACGGGATGTTCATCGCCTCAGGAGGTCGTGTTTTGTCTTGCACCGCCCTCGGCGAAGACCTCCTCAGCACCCAACAATCGGCCTACCAATTGATGAGCAAGATTGAACTTGAGGGCGGTCATTTCCGCACCGATATCGCTCATCGTGCCATCCACTGATTTTCATGAATCCAAGCGCTTCCCGAAAAGCCTGAAAAAGAGCGACTGAATCAACGTCCTCTTTTATGAAACAGGCATCTTCAAAAGGGGTTCAGAAGTGGCCAACGACGCCAGCCTTGAGGCTGGACCTAAAATGAGGGATACAAATGATAGAAGAAATGGAAAAGAAGGCTGAACAGCCTAGTGCCATCATGGGGTTGCTGCTTGCGCCTCTGGCCGTGCTGCTCGCTCTTGCCACCACCAAAGTCGTAGGCATTGAATACGACTTGACGTTGAACAACATGATGCCGATGCTTGTCGTCGCCATCGCCTCCATGCTGGCTTTGGTGCCGCGCATTGTTCTGGCATCTCGCCCCAACCTTTCCACTTCCACCGTTTCCCTCGGCGTGTTGGTTTTGGCCCTTGTTGGTGCGGAAGCCATCTACATGTTCGCAGGCGTCGATGCCATCGCTGCATTGATGTTCGCCGTCATCGTCGTTCTCGGCTCAAACCTGGACCAACGTGGACGCCACGAATGGATGACCACCTTGGCTTTCTCTGCCGTCGGCTTTTGGTTCGCCATGGCCGCCGCCGGTGATGCCCTTGCGGCTCTACCTTCCACGTACTCAATGGAAAGCGGTCAATTGGTCTCCACCATGAACCTTGAACGCCAAGCCACCGCCTACGTGTTCTTTGCTTACTTGACGATGTTCATCGCCGCCGGCATGCTGGTTGGTGTCATCGCTCGTGGGCTGTTGAACCCTGCAGGTGAAGAGGGATGGTTCTCTTTCCTCGGCAACAAGCCCGGATTTAATCGAGATGCTTTGCCGTTGATGATCGCCCTCGGCGTCTGGGTTTTGGCCTTCGCTGGTTCAATCTATCACTTCAATTCGGTGAGCGTGGTTGACCAGTTGGGCATCACGACCGAAGAAGGCTATCACGGCTACATCGGCTACTGGAGCGCCTTCCTCACCGGTGTCGTGGCGCTCATCGTCGCAGGAATGGTCGCCGAACGATGGTACACCCGTGCCATGCTGGTTGGGTCCATGTGGGCTCTGTACCAAGTCGCTGCTTGGTTTGAGGCTGGTATTTGGTACAACGAAGACCTTGACGGCACATGGGGTGCCCTGATTTGGTTCGGTTTCACGTTCTTCTTGGGCGCTGGAATTTACTACCTCGGAAACCACGAAAAGTACGGCGGTTGGGCCAACCTTGGTGAGCATGAACCCTCGCAGGCTCGTCTCTTCCTCCGTGCTCATGGTGCTGGAATGATGGTGGCCTTGGCCTTCTTGGTTGGTCTCGCCATCCGCATTCAATGGTACGCTGTGCCGTCGATGAACGCCTTTGGAACCGGCAACTGGGACATGACCGGTGGTTCTGACCCTTGGTACATGAAGCGTGTCGTTGACTACATTTTGGCGAACAATGCCCATCTTGTCGTTGACGCTGACCGATTCTACCCCATCGGCGGCATCAACCCTCGACCGCCACTCTTCTCGTGGTCGATGGCGATTGGTGCCATGCTCCTGGAACCGTTCATCGGGAATTCAGAGGATGCCGTTTGGTGGAGCATGCTTGCTCTGCCTGCCGTTTACGGTGCGCTAACCATCTTCCCCATCGCCTCCATCGCCAAGGATCACTTTGGTAAGGGCGCTGGCGTTTTGGCTGCTTGGCTCATCGCCTTCATGCCTGCTCACGTCACGCACTCAACTTGGGCACTGGCTGACCACGACTCGTTCGTGATGCTGTTCATCTCTATCGGTTTCATGTACTGGCTACGTGCCGTGAAGTACGCTGGCTCCGCTCGCATCACCAAGACCATCTCAGCTCACCCGATGTCCTTTATTCGTGCTTTTGGCGATGTCGCCAAGCACCGTCAAGCGGCCATGGCCAACGCCGTTCTCGCCGGTGTTGCCTTCGGGATCGTCGCTTTGGGTTGGAAAGGGTTTGTTGTCGGTCCTTCGATTCTGTTCTTGGCTTATGCTTTGCAAGTGGCTCTGAACATGTTCCGTCGTCGAGATTCCACCACGTTGAGCGTGATGTTCCTCGTCATGTTGACCATCACGTTCCTGATGGTGCTTCCCTTCTACGGACACCCACAGTTTGACCTCGTGTTCAACTCAACCGGTCTTCAGCCGTTCTTGTTCATCTTCGGCTTCACCTTGGCCATCGCCTTCGTGACCACCGGATTCCGTGACAAGCCCTGGCTGTTGGTCCTCGGGACCCTCGGTGCACTTGCTGCCGTGTTCTTTGCCATCCTCTACGTGCTCAAGACCTTGGATTATTCCGATGCTTGGGATGTGTTGTTCACGGGAAGTGGATACTTCACCAAGACCAAGATTTTCGGTACCGTCGCAGAAGCCAACGCACCCAACCGTGCTCAACTCTTCGCTTCGTTTGGACCCATCACCTTCCTGCTGGCCCTCATCATGGGTGGCGGCCTGCTTTGGCGAGGTCTCCGACACCGTAACGGCACCGCTTTGGTGTTCGGTGTTTGGGTGTTTGCGGCCACGTTCATGGCTTGGAACGCCGCTCGTTTCATGTTCAACGCCACCCCCATCATGGCCGTACTCGGTGCTGCCGGTATCGTGGCCTTCTGGCAATGGGCGAACTGGCCCGGTTTGGTTCGTTCATGGAAGAAGTTCGGTATCCGGACCCCGGCAGACCGCATCTCCGGTGCGCGCAAGGCCGTATGGCGGACACCGCAGTTCTCGGCTGTGTTCTTGGTCATGATCATGATTTTTGGTCAGCAAGCCACCTACGGTTTGGATTCAGCCATTCCCGGTACGTCCAACCAAGAAGGCGAGATTGACGAGCGAATCTACAACATCGTTCCTGATATCCTCCGATTCGATGGACTCGGTTTCTCCATCCTCGACAGCAGCAACTACGACGGACGCTGGTACCTCGGCAGCTTTGGCTCCTCCTTCAACGATAACGGGTGGAACGCAGCCTACGAATGGTTAGCGAATCAAGATGCAGAGATGGACTATTCAGACAAACCTGCCTTCGTCTCATGGTGGGACTACGGTTTCCAAGCCTTGAGCACGGGTGAACACCCCTCGGTCTCTGATAACTTCCAGTCGGGTATTCCCGCCACCGGTAACATGTTGCTGGCTCGAAATCAAGACGATTTGACGGCCATGTTCATTTGGCAGTTGGCTGAAGGTGACCGCATTTATGCAACAGATGGTGAAGACCACCAGTTCACGGTGAAATTCGAAAACACGGTCAAGAGTTACCTCACCCCTGAACAATACGAGGACTTCCACACCATGGAGACCACGTTTGACGAATCCATGATCGATTTCATTGAAGTGCGCTCGTTTAACGTCATCAAGACCAACAGGGACGTCGTCATGGCCGAGGGATACACCCAAGAAGCCGGCATCTTTGATGACAGCACCAAGGTCTACAAGATTTGGAAGGACGGCGACATCATCCCGTGTACGGATGCAGTCTCCAGTTCCTGTGTGGGCGATGCGTGGAGTTCGATGGACCAAGCCGATATCACCTTCAACAACAACGTGCGAACATCGGAAGAGACCGTTGAGGGTCGTACCCACACCATCTTTGGTGATTACTGGTACACCGATGACCTTCTCGACGAGTACCTCTCGGTGTCGACCAACATCCACCGAATGAACGCTCGTTTGGCCATGGTTACCCAACTCTTGACGGCTGCGTTTGACGCCAACCCCGATCATACCATCCACGACCTCTACAACGACCTGATTGAGATGGAAAATCAATACCACGTGCAGGATTACGAAGGTAAACCCGGTGAAACGATTTCTCGAGACCACGAGATTCGATACTTTGCCATCGACGACCGACTTTACCCACGCGCAGGCCGATATACGGCTGATTCAAACTACAACCGTGGTCAGCCGATGGGTATCTTTGGCGCCCCAACCATCCTTGCAGGGCAAGACATCACGACCTACATGAACGAGGTTTACGAAACCGTTCGTGGTGACTTCCAAGATGAGATGACTCGAGAAGAGGTGGACGAGGCCATGCAGAAGGACTTCCTCAACCAACAGGCCGGACAAGAGATTGACCCGCTTCAAATCGAGGACGTTCGCGTTGACCACAATCCTGCCTTCTTCGACACGATGGTGGCAAGAACCTACGTCGGCTACGGGGCCTCTACCCTCGGTCTTGATGCCGGTTCGAGCAACCCTCAACCGTCCCAACACTTTGGACAGTCGGGTTCACCAGGTACCATCCTGACCAACGCTTTGCCACTTCCAGGGGCCATGATGAATCACTTTGTCATCGCGAACTGGTACAGCGAAGTTCCGGAAGACCAAATTCAATCGACGAACACCCTCGTGAAGATTTTGAAGTACTACCCCGGTGCAGAATTGACCGGTCAAGTTACCATGACCGACAACGGCGAAGGCCTCCCCGGTGTGCGACTGCTCATTGAGCGAGATGCCTTCTCCGGTGAAGGCAGTGAAGACCTTGACGAAGATACCTATTGGGTTCCTATCGGCTTTGTTGATGCAGATGAGAACGGCAACTACGATTTCCTTGCACCTGCAGGAAAGATCCGTGTTTCCGCCTTTGCTGGCGACTTTGACGCCAGTTCTGCCCGAGATAAGATTCGAGACGGCTCCTACGGTGAGCGCCTCAGTGACATCCTCACGGACACCAACGACGACCGCCAAGTCAACGAAATCACGGCCATTCTTGGACAAGTTGCCAACATGACCTGGTTGGGTGAATCCCAACTCAACATCACCGCCGACGAGGCCAACCGATTGACTGAGATGGAAACCTCACTTGACATCGAGGTAGAAAGCAGCGGTGTTTCGGGTACGGTTTCTTGGGCTGGGGATGAAGCCTTCAACGGTGACCCCATCTCTGAGACGACCTTCATCTTGCGAAACATTTGGTCGATGACGGAGAACTACACGGTGGAAACCACCAGCGGTTCGTTCACGTCTGAGGAATCCCGAATCCTCCAAGGAACGGGTGAAGCAACGCTGACCGAGAACGGTTCCTTTGACAGCGAGGGTATTGCCCTTGCAAGCAACTTCATTGGCACGTTCACACGAGATATCGGCGACGACCGCAGCTTCTTTGCAAACGGTACCTGGTCCGGTTTCGGTGTCATTGACGCTACGTGGGTTGAGCCAACCGATGTGGTTGCTTGTGATACAGACAACGAGTCCAACGCCGTCATGCCGGTGAACGAAACGTTCTGTCTCATCGACGATAGCGGTGAAATCCCGTCCTACCGACTTGAAGGCACGGTTGATGCCTTTGGTACCTTCACTTCAGAAGGCACCTCGACGCTCAGCCGAACCTACGGTGATGCTGATGCCGGCCAAGGTGAGACCATTGAGGGTGCAGGCATGTTTGAAGGAACAGGAACGTTCAACGGAACGGGATTGTTCATTGGTGTTGGTACCTTCTCTGGACCGATGGTTGAAGCCGGCTCGTTCTACAAGACCGGTCTTCTCCCGGGAACCTACAACATGATCGCTCAACTGGACAACGGAAAGGAAGTCCTTCTCCCCGACCCTGTTGAAATCGGAATTGAACCCACTTACGACCTTGCCATGACCATGCCGGGCGCCATTTTCAAGGACACCTTGACGGACATGCACGGCGATGTTATGCCCAACCAAACCATCGAACTTGTCGATTTCGAACTTGGAGAAGAATTCGCTGTCATGATCTCCACCGATGAGGACGGCAACTTCTCTTATGGCCCCGTGGCGCCTGGTGATTACTACTACCGTGGCGACGTGGATGGCGATGGATGGTACGACTACAACGAAACCGCCTTTGTCAACGGTGATGTCACCAACATCACGTTGGCCATGAATGTCCCCGATACGGCCGACGTAACCCTCACGCTTGTGTCTCCGGTCGACCCAACAACGCAAGAGCCGTTGTTCGATGTCGCCAACCGCACCATCACGTTTGAGAACGAAGTCGGTATTCTTGCGCCGATCAATGTGACCAGCGACGAGAACGGTGAAATCTACGCTGAACTCCTGTTCGGAGTTTGGAACATCCAAGACGACGTCAACCCCGAATTCGTTCTGTTTGACCAAGTTGAACTCGAGCCAGGCACGGAAGATGTGGTCCGAGATGTTACGTATGCCAAGGCTGCTTACATCAACGGCTCCATGCGTTCCTACCCCGGTGTCACATTGGAAGAATATGACGAATGGTTGGAAATGACGCCAGAGGAGAACCGTGAGGAAACCACCGAACCGGCTTCAGCCTTGACCGTGAATTTCGTGTCAGACAACCTTGAATTCTCAGCCGTGACCAACGTCTCTGGTTTCTTCTCTGTGCGTGTTCCTTCCGGCTTCACGTACCACATGACCACAGAGAGCGTCATCATTAATCGAGGTCTGGGTCAACTTGTTTCGGTCCAAACCGGCGATGATATTGATCTTGGTTCTTTGTATCTTGAACCCACGACCACGGTGAACGGTGTTGTCAATCTCTACGAGAACACCAGTCGTTGGGACGCTTCCTTGCCTACGTGGGAAGCCCCTGAAATTGTGGCCACCAATCAAGATGGCCTCATGTGGCAAACCACGGCTAACGAACAGGGCGAATTTGTGTTTGACTTGACCGACGGTACTTGGGACCTCTCCGTGATGGATGAACGCTTGAACGTGAGCGGTGCCGATGGCATCATCGTGAATCATTCGGAAACCACCGAACTGTCCGTCATGGAACTGATTGCGAACCCGGATGCTGTTGATGTCGTTATGCACATCTACCTGAACGCTGCAGAAGACGGCACGTTTGAGAACGGCACCATGGCCACTCCCGACTTCACCTTGAAGCCCATCGACGACAACCGTGAGAGCCTGTATTTCACGGCCGAGGACTACACCGAGCCCGGTGTCATCACCGTGTCGTTGACGCCCGGCGGATACGATGTTATGTTCAATCGAACCACGGCTGATGATGAAAACGCCACCGATTACGACTTGGTGAGCGAAGTCATCCTCGACGCTCTCCGAATCGGTCTTGATTCGGTCGACGAGCCGGTTGAGGTTCCACTCAAGAACACTTACCTTGTCAACGGTACGCTGGTGAACACCACGACCGAGGGAATTGCCAACGACTTCCTGCTCTACAACGAAGCTGAAGACATTTGGTTCAACATCGGTTCGGATGAAAACGGCTCCTTTGCCGCCTATGTCCCTGCAGGGGAATGGCTCGTTATCGTGGCTCCGTTCAACAACGCTGACCATACGGAAACACTGCGCGAACCGCTTTCGGTCGGACCGGGAACGGACCGTCTGAACGTGGAGTTGGCTACTCAAACCAGCGTTGAAGTCACGTTGCAACTTTGGGAAGAGACCACTGAAACAAAACTCAGCGACATGACGGTGACCGCTGTCAGCCATGACGGCCTTGGCAACATCACCTTTGAGCGAACCGACGACAACGGCAACTCAACCGAATTGCTGATGCCCGGCGAGTGGAGTTTCTACTTGAACCGAACCATCGGTACAAAATCGTGGTTCATGGACACCAGCGACGAACCGTTCGACACACAGTCGGCCGTGAACAACAGCTTGGTTCTGGACCCGGTGTACGCCACCCTTGAGGTGGAAATCGGTGGAAAGGTCTACTGGGACCTCGACAACAACAGCGCACCCAGCCTTGGTGAAGGTCTGCCCGAGATGAACGTCACCGTTCAGGGCGACAACAACTCTGCTTTCTCTGAAACCGTCATGACCGACGATGAAGGTGTTTGGCGTGTCTTCGTTCCGATTCGAGATGTCTACAACGTCACCGTTGAGAAGGAAGGCTTTGAGACGGTCTACTACGAAACCGAAAACCAATCCGGCTACACGGTCCACGACAGTCCTGATTCAACGGACATCGAAGTGACCGCAGGTTTGGTGGACGTAGAAGGTACGGTTACCGACCAACTTGACGCCGCACGACTTGTCGATGCGACCATTGTTCTTTACCCGATTGCGGGCGTTGAGCGTGATTCCGTTCAAGTGAACGGCGTGATGAACGGCAGTACACTCGAGTGGTCGACCAGCATCCAACCCGGTGAGTGGGTTGTCGTTGTGAATCAATCCAACCCCGGTCCGAACGGTGGCGGTGTTGCCATCGGTCTCTTGGACGCCTCGGTCTCCGACGGTGGAAACATCACGATGGTCATGGCCCTTGGTGGCTATGTCGATCTATCCACTGCCTGGATGGACATTGAGCAGAATGACCACCACGCTGGTTCGGCAGATGATGGCTCGTCCATGATTCAAGACACGGTGGAACTGGAGGTTACCTTTGACGAGATGACCTGGATGATGGCCGTACCTGCAAACGGTGAATTGCGCTCGCTCTTCCCTGAAGGCAGTGTCGCCTTTGACAGTGAATTCATGACCGTCCAGCACAGTACCAACCTTGAGATGGAGTACTACGGTGGTCAAACGACCACGGTCTCTGCTGATTCGACCATCGCTGCGACCTTGCAGTTCAACCGACGTGTGAACTCTGCTTTGGACATCACGTTCAACGACGCTTCGCTTGAAGGTTCAACGCTCTTGAGTGCAGCCGATGCCGAGATTGAAGCCGTTGTTTCCTCCGTCAATGAATCCGCTTATTCGACCATCGAGTTTGACTTTGATGTCACCTACAACGGTACGGAACTGATGGACGTGTTCTCTGTTTCAGGTGAGATGGGCCTCGCTCAGGATTCTGAGCTGTGGACTGTCCAGTTCTACAATGCGTCGAGTGATGAATACGAAGACAGCATCAGCGTCTCATTGGGCATTGGTGATGGCGACACCCCAGCCGTTCTCTCTGAGACGGTACAGGTTCAGATTACATTGCCCTATGTGCTGAATGCTTGGAAGTTGGAAAACGGCCACCGTATGACCATGCGTATGCAAACCGACCTCGGTGAATCCTCACAAGCTTCGGTCAAGGTCTTCGTTCCGCAAACCTACGGTTTCACGGTTTCTGAAGCAACTGAAGAACTTGGTATGTCGGCTCTGGTTGAACGTCAATTCTCCTTTGACCTTACGAACGACGGAAACGGACAGGATTCCTTCACCATCGAACTGCTCGAAAGTGGAATCCCAGAAGACTGGTCGGTCACACCAATGACCTCGAGCGTGACGTTGAACAAGGACGAAACCCGTACGCAGCAGTTCACGGTCTTTGCACCAGCATCGTACACTGAGGGTGATTTCGACTTGACCGTTTATGTGAACAGCGAGAGTGAAAGCGTCGACCGCGAAGAAGTGGTTGTGAACATCCAAAAGGCTACCATCAAACTGACCCTTGATACAGCAGAGATCGCAACGGCCTCCGACCTCATCGCAGGTGAAGATGGAGCGGTTCGTATCCCCGTGAAGAACATCGGTCTCCTCGATGCTCCATCGGTCATCGTTTACTTGACGCCACCAAACGGTGCAGAGATGTCGCAGAGCATCTCGGTTCCAGCAGGTGGGGAAGGCGTGGCCGTCTTTGAGGGCATGAACTTCAATCAAGGCAACCAGCGATTTGACTACCGAATGGAAGTGGCGGGTGCAGAAGCTGAGAGTGTTGAAGAGATACCTGAAGACGATGACTTCTCCCTGGAATACAACATCGAATCCACGAGCGACGGAGAGTCGGTTTGGATGACGTTGTTGATCGCTTTGCTGGCCATTTTGGTCGTTTACGGTGGTGTCAAGACCGCCCGTAGCCGTGGCGGAACCAAGTTCTGATGTTCAGTTTTGACTGAATTTTCAAACAAGGTTTCATGAGGCCTTTGTAGGGATAGCGTGAGCCATGGAAGGTCTACGCGATGTCGAATACCTTCCCGAGCCGACCGATCGACGCATTGTTTCAGCCGTTGACCCGACGGTCATAGGCTTCCAGAACGAATGGCGTTCCGAAATCATGGGGTGGGCTCCTTACGAGGTAGAGCCTGTGGTTCGACCACGCCGCAGGGGCCTCACCATTCCTGGTGTGGTGGTGTTTGCTCTGTTCGTCTCTGCCAGCCTCCTGATGTGGCAGAACCAATGGATTGTCGTCGACCTCCCGCTGCCTGAATCCGAGTGGGCGTTTGAAGAGACCAGCATCCGAACACTCCAAGAAAACGGTCTCACTGGAGAAGGTGTCCGAGTCTGTATGGTCGATACTGGAGTTGATGCATCGCACGAAGCTTTCTCCAGCAGCCAGATTCAATTCAGAGATCTGGTCGGGACCGCTCGTGAGCCCGTGGATTATGGCGCCGTAGCCCACGGGACGCTCATGGCCGGTTTATTGCTGTCCACGACCCATCAATCGGGCGCTGCTCCGAACGTGACGTTCGCCATGGTGGCCGCTTTGAAGGACAATGGCGACGGCGAAAACACCGGTCTTGATGCAGATGTGGCCGACGCCATTCGGTGGTGCCAGTTTGAATTTGAAGCGGACATCATTTCCTTATCCCTTGGGGGTACGGAGAGCGGTTTGGGGTCGGAAGGCGGCTCTTCATCAGCCACACGTCAAGCCACGGATGCTGGTGTCTATGTCGTTGCAGCAGCGGGCAATGACGGTCTTGATGACGATGGTGATGTTGCTTCTCCGGGAAGCGTGGCTTTGGCCATCTCCGTTGGAGCAGAGACAAGAGAAGGAACGCTTTGGTCCAACACCTCAACCGGGTCTTCGATTGACCGAGAGGGTGCGGAGCGGCAAAGCCCCCATCTCAAACCAGAAGTGGTCGCTCCGGGTGAACGAATCATCAGCACGGGGGAAGAGAATCGGTGGTATTCGAGCAGCGGCACCTCCGATGCTACCGTGTTTGTTGCTGGTGCTTTGGCGCTGATCTTGGAGGATCAACCTTGGCTCAAACCACAACCCGGCGGGGATGCATCATGTTTGATTCAAGTGAAGCAAGCCCTTGTTGATTCGTTGGCGGTTGAGGGGGTTGCTCAACACGACTCACGTGGTGGTTATGGCTCACTCAACGCAGAGGCTTGGCACCAAGAAACAAAGGCCATTTCGGCGTGTTGAGTCCCATTTCCCCGAAACAACCGGGCGAAATGTGGTCGTATATTTGCGGCAAATCGCTCTTTTCCTTGCGGATTCCGGCGGTTTTCTTCCGTAATCCGGCGTCTTTCTTGATATTCTTATCTAAATTTGATATTTCTAATTCGGCAAATGAGGCGCAGTATTATATTCGGGGCGTTCATGGACAAACTAGGTGAATCACCGATGTCTCGAAAAAACCAAACAAAATCCGTATCGCTCGTCATGCTCTACATGATGTCGCTCTTGCTGGCCATGATTTCGGTCCCCTCTGCCATGGCGGTGAACGAAACCACTCAAGGAACCGTTACGGGAACAGAGACCTGGTCGGGCACCATGAATCTTCAGGGCGACGTCACCGTCGCTGAGGGTGCAAAACTCATCGTGAATGCGGGCACCACCGTGAACATCCCCTACGGTCAGTTCATTGACGTGAAAGGCGCTATCTGTATCGGCGACGCCGCTTGTGGCGCCAGCGCTGGTTCCGCTTCATCTCAGGCCCGTTTCATTTGGTCGCAACCCGCTGACTACGACAAGGTCGGCCGATGCTTGCAAAACGGTAGCAACGTCTTCACCAACCCCGATGCGGCTTGCGGCTCAGGTATGATCATCCGAGACACGATTGACCAAGCCATCACCTCCATCAACTATGCACACTTTGAGAACGCCTACGGCTATCCGATTTACGTCGCTTCGTTGCAATCGCTGCAATACGGTGCTTTGGTGTTTGACGGCTCTTCCACAACGGCCACTGGACTCTCGTTCACCGACATCAACACCTCGAACGTCATCGCCATTGATTTTGCTTCACCGCTGCTTACGGACTCAAGTTTCGAATTGGGCATTGACGGTCAAGGCTACGATGCTGCAGCCGTACGGGCGTACGGGGCAGGTGCAGGTATTCTCTCGACCTTTGAAGTCAAAAATTCAGACTTTGTTGGTGTTGACACCGATTGTGGCCAACAAGGTGGTGGCCGAGCCGTTATTTACATCGAAGATTCGTACATCGACATGGACAATCTTGACATTTCCCAGAACAGTTATGGTATTTTGATGAAATCCAGTTCCGGTACCTTGAGCAACTCTGACATCAATGTCAAATGCAACGCTGTGGACACCAACTCTCTGAAAACCACCGGCATCATTGAACATACCTTGGAAGTCAACAACAACATCATCACCACCGCCGAGGGTGCTGGATTGACCGCTTACGACGGAGCCAAAGTCTACGCCGAGCGCAACACCATCAGTGGTGCTTCTGAAGGGTCAGGCGTGGGTATACGAAGTTCAATGGTTGAACTTCACGAGAACACCATCGGCCCCGTTGGTGGATGGAACGGCCTTTGGATTTATGGAACATCGGACGTCATTGCTGAAAACAACACCATCCAGGACACTGGAAAAGAGCCTGTCCTCATCGGCGAGTACCACTACCAAGACCAAGGATGGCAGGTCCCTGCACCAACCGCTGCCCGCTTGTATTTGGCGAACAACATGATCTCCAACAACTCGGGCACATGCAATTCACAGATGTATGGTGGCGACTTCCCTTGCCCCGCCGTTCACATCTTCCGTTCTTCAGCGACCGTCATCGGCAACAACATCTCCGGCAACACCGGAGACATCATTCGAGCCAAAGGTTCGCTCATCAATGTCCAAGACAATTCGGGTGATTCACAAGGTGGCTTTGCCGGTAACGTCAGCGTACACGATGACAATTACGGAAACAAGTACGGTTCAGTGGCTTACTTCTCTGGCAACTCATGGACCGGTGTTTCTCAAGTCTACAACGTGACGGAATCCCGTGTCACCGTCCAATCCGAACAAATCCCATCTCCCGGCTACGGTGAGCTCTATCCTGTCAGCATCAGCTGGCTCGGTGCCGAGTGCCCATTTGTCCAAGATGAGTGCCTTCAGATTCCCGGAACCATCGCTTTGCCGCCTGCGCAAATGCCTCTCGCCCTTGAACTGGTCGAGAACGCCACGGTGTTCTCCTTCGCCGACCTGCAGAACTTCGATTCCTCCATGATTCACGTCCAAAACCAAAACACAGCTTGGGGCTCTCAAGTTCGTGAAGGTGAATTGGTTCGCTATCAAGTGAAGGCCAAGAACTCCAATGTTGAAGGTGCTACCGTGGTGATCAAGGACGCAACCGGTCTTCCACTTTACGAATTGACCACGGACGCCTTTGGCTTCACCCAGGAAGTATCGCTTCCTTCTGACTTCTTGCTCGACCGCAACTGGAACCATGTCGTCGGCGACAAGAACGCTGCCATCCCCGGTACAAACGACGGAACAGGTCAGCCGATTGTCGTGGACGAAGACTCCTGTGCAGACGGCGTCGACAACGATGGAGACACCCTCATTGATGGTGATGACAACGACTGTGTCACCGGACGAGAGCGCCCCTTCTACTCCGTTGAAGCCTTCAAATTCGGCAGCGGCCGAGATGATTTCTCCTATGTCCTCACGGGACCGATTGACGACATCATCAACCTCGACAACCTCCGTCCAAGCGTGAGCGTCAACGAGCCTGATGGCTATTCCTTCGCCAGCACCGTTCGAATCACCGGTCAGGCATGGGATGGCGCAAAGTGGCCCTATGCCAACGACAACACGGCACAGCAAGCACAGTTCGGTATGGTCAAGCGGGTTGAGATTCAACCACCAGGCTCCAGCGATTGGTTCTACGCTTCGGACACCTCCGGTGCAAACGGAGAAATCACGATGGAAACTCATCCGTTCAAGGATTGGGTCTACGAATGGGACGGTGCTGCACACCCCGAGGGTGAAGGCGACATCACCTTCCGTATCCGCTCTTACGACGGCTTGGATTACTCTCCGGTTGAAGTCCGTCAGTACAAACTCAACCTCGTTCCGCCAACCATTTTGGTTGATGTGCCAACCGAAGGCAGCGTTCACCAAAACGGTCGAGTTCTCTTCCAAGGAACCGCTTCAGACCCCTACCAAGGGACTTACGGCAGCGACATCAAGCAGATTTGGTTCCACATCACCGGGCCCAACGACTTTGAGCAACAATTCTTCAACCAAGGTTCAACCAGTTGGTCTTACGAATGGCTCGTTTCCGAACTGCCCTCCGGTGATTACACCATCGAGGTGTGGGCTGCTGACAGTGATTTCTGTATCGATGATTCAAGCGAGTGTGTCGTAGAAACCCGAACCATCACCATCAACAACGACAACGTTCCACCAAACCTCCAACTGTCTTGGATCGGTGCCGACGACCAATCCTCTGGCGGCATTGATGGCGATACCGTTCGTGCTTCACCCGAGACCAAGATCATCGGTGTCGCCCGAGACATCGGTGGTTTCGTCACCCGTGTGGAAATTGAGATCACGGACCTCGCCAACGGTTTGGTCTTGAACGACGGCCCGCTGCCTGTTACGAACTTTGCCGTTGACGGCTCGTGGGTGGCCAACTGGGATACCTCAGACCTCCTTCACGACAGCGTCTACTCCGTGGCTGTTCGTGCATACGACGGTGATGACTATTCCGAATGGGTGACTTGGCGCATGACCATCAACAACCCCCTCGATGCGGAAAACATTGACCCCGTGTTCAACGAAACCGGTTGGGTTGGGACATGGACGATTTTCTGTGATGAGTTTACAGGATATCTTGACCGCTGCGGCGGAGGTGTTTCCTTTGACCTCTCCGAATTCTTCACTGACCCCGACGGAACCGGCGTTTCATCCAATGATTTGGAGTTCTATGTTTACAACGACCCGGAAACCTTCGGCGACGATGATTATGGATTCCTCGTCACCGTTTCCCCCTTGGGCCTTGTGTCGTACGACCCCATCACCTCCGGTATGTCGACAACAACCTCGGAAATTTCGGAATGGTCACTTCCGGAGGTGGTCTTCTATGCCATTGATGACCAAGAATCCAAGGCGTATTCACTGAAGGTCAATTTCCTCGTTCGTGCTGTTTCCTTCTCTGTGGAGCGAGTAGATTCCGGCGATATCACCGTTGACGACCCTGCAACATTCAGAGGAGAAGGACTTCCAGGAAGCATCGTCAACGCACGCTTTGCCGATGGAAATGCTCGAATCAACTCCACCAAGGTCCTCTCGGACGGTTCGTGGAGGATGGACCTCACGGCTGGTCAATTGACCGGTGTGGAGGGTGCATCAGACGTCATCTTTGAGATGAACGACCAGGAATTCATGTTCGCTGGGAAAGACGAAGCGGCTGAATTCTCAATTGTCGTATCCAGCGGCGACGATTCAGGTTCCGGTCTTGTTGGAATCATCTTGATCGTCTTGGCCATCTTGGTTTTGTTAGGTGCAGGTGCGTTCTTCTTCATCGAATTTGAAGACATCATCGACGAGGATGAATTGACCGGTGATGATTCACCGGTGGAAGAGGACCCCTATGCGTGGGCCAAGGCCAAACAGACGCCGAGTATTCCTGAGCAAGCGGCGGCCCAAACTCAGGCTGCGCCCGCTGTCCAAGATGCTTCAACTGGAGCGGCTTCCCAACATCCTGGATGGCTTTGGGACCAAGCATCCAACCAGTGGGTGCCTGACCCAAACTACCAGCAACCTCCACAGCAGTGAGAGAGAACTGAGGTTTTACGATGGCCGTACAGGCAAAACCCGGTGTCCAGGAGCGCATCCTGTTACACTTGTTGGATTACTCCGACTACAAGGACAGCATTGAGGTGCCCTTTGCCCTTTCGCAAATGGGTATCGCTAACGCCGTGGCCATCGCGCGTTCCAATGTCCCACGAGCCATTGCCGGTTTGAAAGACCAAGGTATACTCGTTGAGCGCCAGGCCCACGTCAAGGGCGTTTCTCGAAAACGTAAGGCCTACTTCCTCACCGATTCAGGCGTGGGACTCGCCAATGAAACATGGGAGCGCCTTTCGAATTTCCCAGTTCGTTGCATCCTGGATGACCAACCGCCCGTGGCAACAACCCTCGGCGGTGCCAAATCGATTTTACCGTTTGAAATGAGGCCGGTTGACATCATCCGATACATCGATGAACAGAACGCCTTGGATGTGAGAAACCTTTCCGCAGACCTCGTGGAACGTGATTTGTCAAAGCATGTGGAAAAACAACTGGTGACTTCCCTCGCCGACCTTCCTCGCTTGCGCCATTTCTACGGCCGAACAACGGAATTGGACAACATGGTGAATCTTCTCGAAGCCAGAGCTACAACGCTGTTGGTGCCGGGTATTGCTGGTATCGGAAAGACCACCGTCGCTTCAAAACTGATCGAGCGTTTCATGCATCGGAGAAATTTGCTTTACCATCGATGCCAGGATTGGGAAGGCTCTCGTTCGTTCTTCGAATCCGTGGCCGATTGGTTATCGAGCATGGGCAACGCGGATTTCTCCACCTATCTCGCTGCGACACCAGTTCCCCAGCCAGCAGACGCTGCCCGTATCTTGGTGGAGGCGCTGGAGGGGACGCCGTCTCTCTTGGTCATCGATGACTTCCACAAGGTTTCGGATATGGTGCTCCATCAAACCTTCCAAGCCATGTCGTTGGCTTTGTTGGGGAGTGAAGAAAAAATTGGACTGGTGATTTTCTCCCGCTCTTTCAAACCCGTTGTCCCCACCAAGGACGCTGAGGGACGCATTGCCAGTCTTGTGCTGCCGCTTGACGGTCTTGACCCCGATTCGGGTCGAAAATTACTGACCAGTTTCGAATCCTTGGAGGATGAACAATGGCTGCATATTCACGGCTTGTCTCGTGGCCATCCACTGGTGTTGGAACTCATCAATCGAGGTGCTTCAGCAGGTGCATTTCACGAAACACTGGAAAACTATGTCACCGTAGAGATTTTCTCAAAACTGAGCGCTGAACAAAAGCGGGTACTCTCGGCGCTTTCCATCTTCAGAGAACCGGTTGAACTCGATGCTCTTGCTCAACAACAGTTGAACACGGACGAATTGGACGGCTTGGTGGAGTCGGGTTTGGCACGCCAAGCGGATTCAGAAACGTACGATGTTCACGACTTGATTCGTGAATTCCTTCTGCGAAGTCTCTCATCTGCCCTCCGCCAGGAATTCCATGCCAAGTGCGTTGACTGGTATCAGAAGCAAACACAATCCCATGACATGTTGATTGAACTGATTTATCACTCCATTCAAGCGGCGAAGTACGAAGAGGCTTCGAACCTCGTCGTTTCCGAAGGCAGGCAACTCATCTCTCAAGGATACATGGAGTTGCTTGGATTGATTGAACAAATTGAGACCAAGGACCTCTCGACCGAAGTGGTCGTACGCATGGCCCAACTTCAGGGCGATATCCTCGCCCTTTTGGGTCGTCTTGATGAAGCCGAGAATGTATTGGGGGCCACGCTTGAACGGGCTGAAAAGAACGATGACGAATTGATTCAGGCAGAGATTCTCTCCTCAATGGCAGACGTGAGCCGTAAGCAAGGTGATAGCGATCTTTCCTTGAGTCGACACAAGCAGGCCTTGAAACATTACATCGCTCAAGGCCATGCCCGTTGGGCTGCTCGAACCTACAACAACATCGGCTATCTTCTCCGCCGCAAGAACGAGCGAGCCAAGGCGTTGGAAGCCTACGGAGAAGTGGAAGCGATTTTGGAAGGTTCGGATGACGATGAACTCATCAACAGCCAAATCACCCTTGCCAGAGCCCTCATCACCTTGGGAGAAGTTGACCGTGCCCGAGAACATGCCATGGCCTGTCACGAGCGAACCGCCGAATTGGGTGATGGTTTACTCCACGCCCGTGCTCAAGGCGTCCTTGGGCGTTATTACTCCAAAGTTGACCAATCCGAACTCGCTTTGTTCCACTACTCAGAGGCCCTTGAAGCCATGACCGAAGCAGGCGATGTCCAATCCTTGGTGGAAATCACCATGCTGTTGGGTGAAGTGTTGCACGATGCGGGTCGCACTGACGAAGCCATGGAACATTACAGTCAAGCTTTGGTGCTGGCGGAAGCCAACGATTTGCGCATGCAGATTGGAGAACTGCTCACACGCCTTGGTGGTGTTGCTCCTGATCGTCAGGGTCGCATGGAATATCTTCAGCGTGCCTTGACCGTGTTCCGTGAACTCGGGGCAAAAACTCGCATGCGTGAAGTCCAAGCCATGGTTCACCGAGCGGTCATGAGTCGGTGATTCATTGAACGGCCTGCGGTCGGTCAAGTGAAAGGAACGTCATTCCCTCGTCATGAACCACCCATAAGCGTTCAACACCAGCGAGCGGCACTCTGCCTTCATGGGTTCCTGCCCCGGTGCCCGACAGTGAGATTTCGGTGTCCAAGGGCCCGCCTTCATCGATGAGAATGAGTGAAGTATCGTGCAATTCCAACCAAAACAGAGATTCATCGGCCTCCGTAGGACGCCAACTGATTTCTTCGGCATAGGAGATGTTGCCTCCCAATCGACTGGCTTCATCGGCACGCTCAACGGCGGCGGCGATATCGTCCATGTTCGCTTGAATCGCTTCTTCATTCCAACGCAATCGGGTGTTGGTTTCGATGTCCCACGCCCAAACACTGAACATGCTCATCAGCAAGACACCCAACAAGAACGTGAAGATGTAGCCCAATTCAGTGGCTGCTGCCCGGGTGTCTTGGGTTAGGTTGCCTCGGTTCATACCATCACCTCTCGTGTAGTGACGTCAATGGAGGCCAACTGGAGCGTGAATTCAATGATTTCACCGTTGGTGTGCCACACCGCTTCTGCCGTGCCATAACTCGGGTCAGGTACCCAACCCACGTAATCGGTCAGCAAATCCAATCGTCCAGGGTAGACGGTCCAATCCTCACTGGCTTCAAGTCCAATACCGGCATCATCAGCGATGGCGGTGCCGTAGGGTTCGGACCATCCTCGCCGAACCTCATAGGCCGGTGTCGAGGCCAGCGAGGTTCGATGAACCAATTCGATGTCAAGTTCCAGTTCGCCCGCTCCACTTTCGCTTGAGGCGGTGGGATGGAGTGAGGGAATGGTGGCTGCGAAACGCGGGCCGGGTCCGCCACGGTCGGAGGGTGGAACGACCACATAGGGCTTGAATTCCGGATGGTTTGTCACCACGGCGCCTCCGCTGAACGCCACTTCCATGCCGTCAATGGATGAGGCGAATTGGTAGGATAAGCGGGACAGATGAAACGCCCACACAGAGCCGATGGAACCGTGTGATGAGACGCCATCGTCGCCGAGAACATCAATGCTCAAACTGGCTGGATGCCGACCTTCACGCCATGCTTCTTGAGTGTCAATTTCCCCTCGGCCTCCCATTCGCTCCCACGGGAGGTCGGTGCTGATCCATCCACTGGCTTGGGTGTCGATGCTCGTGCATCGTCGCTCACCGTCATGGGGAAGTTGGAGCAGGCCAGCCTCGCCGGCCGTTCGCAACACTCGCAAGGGGTGTCCGGTTTCCACACGCACCGATGTGTTGCCCTCTGCGAGGGTGATGGAGCGGTGGTTGTTGTTTTCCAAAAACACCCCCGTCTGCGAACTCACGCCTGAGGCGTTCCATGTTGAGGTGTAGCCGGCAAGGCGAAGGACGAGGCTTTCTTCCGTATCGTTCGCGGTGTTGGCGTAAGAGAACCTCCCTCCAGAAATAGCGCCGGTATCGTCGGCCGGCAACAGCATGGTGCCGTTGATGTCATCGACGCTGTTGGTCTCTGTTGATGCGCCCCATGTTACAAACACATCGCCGTCAGCGTCCAAGGTGGCGGCACCGTCATCGTAGGCGGGGGGCCAGGAAACGTGCTCAAAGGAACCGGCGGCGACAGAAATGCCCCCTCCTCTCCAGGTGATGGTGACCACGCTTTCTCCGGGATTGGCAAAGCGAAGCGTGCCATTGAGGTGGGGTGGAAGGAAGGTATTGCCGAGGTAAGCACCGTTGGTCGAAGGCCATGCTGTCACTCCCTCGGAGGAAGCGGTGTTGGTCTTCAACAACAATCGGGAGGAGGTGCTGGTGGTGATGTGGACCACGCTGTCTTGGGTCAAGTTCATCTCGTGGTGGAAATGAACTCCTGTCCGAGCAAGGCCGTTTGGTGTGGCATAGTGGATGGTGGTTTCACCGTCGACGGTGATGTGAATTTGATTCGCCTTGTCGCTGAGCAGTTGGACGGCATGCTGGCCAGCCATCACCGGTATGGACCAGGCTTGGCCTCGTTTGTCGGCAGGTTCAGGGGAATTTGGAAGGACGTAGGTAGCACCTCCGTTCCCAACAAGCCCGTAAACATTCAACGCATGGCTGGAGGTCAACGTGGCCTCGTCGATGTTTTCCAAATCAAAGGTCGCCATTTCATCAACCCGGAGGGAGGTGAGCAGCAGCTCCTCTCCGTTTTCGTACAAGGTGACATCAATCGGTCCAAGGGGCATCGCCAGTCCCGGTGTAACGGTGACCACCGCTGAATCAAGCACCGCTTCAAGGGTGTAATGGTAGGGTCGGTCTGGCCCAAGGCGCAGGTCGGTGATACAGACCGCTTCGATGAAACTCTCTGGATGTCGGATTTCCATGGTGTCATCAAAATCCAAAGCTCCTCGGGCTCGGAGGCTCATGTCTTCGGCCCAAGTCGCCGAATACCACATGCCTCCTCGCAAACTGTCCCACACCAACTCGCCGTCCACGGGAATCAACGTCGCTTGTGCAACATCTCCGGGCATGCCTCGCTCGCTGAGCGATGAGGTTTCGTGGGCGAGCAGGGTCATTTGTGAGGACATGTCATGACGCTCAACCGAACCTTCCATCTCTTCGATGACGGGCATCATCGAGACCATCATCAATCCGATGATGGATAGAACGCCGCCGAACAACAGAACCGTCGCAACGGCGGCTGAAACCGCCTCGTCGTCTCTTCTCATGCACCCGTTCAACGACTCACCTCCACGCGTTGAATATCGACTTCAAAGTACAGGGGGAGGTTCTGAGATGAAACACTGAACCCGTCTGCGCCGCTGGCCCGTTCGTAGGGTGCAAAACCGATGTACGTGTCCAAGGTACCCGCTGAGCGTTGGACGGTGTATTCTGAGAGCCAGCTGTTGTGGTATTGTGGGGTGATGATGTCGTGAAGGGCGTTGAAGACGTTGAAGTTGACATTGTAGGCTTGGCCTGAAAAGAGGGTGAGCGGGCCTTGGGAGACAAATTGCATCCCCACGTTTGAACCGGAGCCGATGCTGCCGCTGGCGGTGACGTCGGTCAGCAAGATGGAGAGCCGCAGTTCATCGTTTGCCATGCGGTCGAATTCAACGGAAGGCATGGCGCTGACTTCCCACGCCTGATTTGGAAATCGCTCAGCACGGGCGTTGTTCATCAAGGCGATTTGGTGTTCGCCTTGGCCGAGGGAGGTGGTGATTTGCAGGCCGGAGAGGGTCCACATCACTTGCCGATGAAGGGGTTCTTCATCAGCCCCGTAAACGGTGATGATCATCCAGTGTGCGGCACTGGCGTTGTGGGTGATGAACACCTCAAGATGGCTACGAGTGACCTCATCTTCAAAGTAAACACCAGGGGATTCAACCGAGATGGAACGAGCGGTTTCATTCGCCGCCAAAACAGCCACGGTCGTATCGTTGACGTGTCGTAATTCTATTCGCTCACGCTCGGTTAAATCCGCACTGATGGTCCAGTGTTCGACGTTCTGCACGGTACGAATGGAGGTGGATTGAATGGCCAGCGTGTTGCGAAAACCGGTTCCATCCGGAGCATTTCCTGCCACTTCGAGTCGGTCTTCAATTCGGTCGGCCAATCCCGTGGCAGAATTCCAGTTGGTGTTGTCTTCAAAATCCGAGAGGTACGGGTTGAGAAACACCCAAACACCACCCATGATGGTGATGACCATCGCCAAGAGCATGACGACGCCAAGAACCTCACTCACACCACGGTCCTCATCACGCAGGCGATGAGACGCAACTTGGCCGGCGCGTCGGTTCACAAGGTTGTCACAACCCCGTATCATTTAGCCATTCACCTCAAAGTTGGCGTCATCGGTCAGTTGGTTGCCGTTTTTTCAACCTCGGCCGAATCATGTTGCTGGCCAACATAATGCGAGAAATCGGGTCCGTCTTGGGCCGATATGCGGAGGTCTCCCGAAAACACCTCGTCGATGAAGTACAGGACCGTTGATTCGGCGAGGTGGGGTCGGTTGTTTTTCTCACTGAGGTGGGTCAGGGTGATGCTTCGCGTTCTCTCCGTGCAAACCTCGGCCAAAAATTGGCCCGTCTGTTGGTTTGACAAGTGGCCGCCTCTTCCTGAAATTCGGTCTTTGAGGGAATATGGATAGGGGCCGTACATGAGCTTGTTGTGATCGTAATTGGCTTCGATGGAGATGTGTTCGCAGCCACGCACGTGGGTCACCAACTCGTCGGTCCACGACCCCAAGTCGGTGATGATGGCCGCTCGCTCGCCACCGTGGCTGGCTACGAAAGCGACGTTATCTGAACCGTCATGGGGCACGGGCACGGGGAGAATGGCCAAATCCTCTCCCACTCGCACGAGGTCCAGCGCCTCGAAATAGGTGGTCAGTTCGGGGATGAGGTCCAACTCAAGAGCCGTTCGCTCGTTGGCCAGGACGCGAATGTTCCAACGGGTTTGCAGAACCTTGGCGCCCCCGCCGTGGTCGCCATGATGGTGCGAGATAAACACGCAATCAATGTCTTCTGGATTGAGTTCCAATCGCGCCAATCGTTTGGCCAATTGTTTACCACTGAATCCCTGGTCCACGAGCACTTTGGCACGAGGGGTTTCAAGCAAGGTCGAGTTTCCTCGACTGCCGGTACCCAGGTGGGTGATGGTCATGGTCATGTGAACAACGAAATCCCAGCGCGGGAGGGACTTGAATGCACCGATATGTGGGGCCGTTTGAAGGTTATTTTTACCACATAACTACCGTTTGGAACAACGATTTGTATGAACATTGTTCCATCACCCTCATAAGCAATCCGAGCAAGGTGAAAAGAGAGCGAGGCGGAGTCTTTGCCGACGGTGAGTTCATGCGACGAAGTCAAACAACCATCTTGACCACCCTTGCCGTTATTGCGAGCCTCCTGTTCATGTCGCAATTCCCGACCATTTCCAATGTCTCCAACATTCACCCCGATGATACCGACGGAACGCCTCCGCCGAATACGGATACAGACGGTGATTTGATTCCCGACGTCCACGAAACCCTGTTTGAAGAGTGGATGAATTGGACGGCGGTTGATGGGCGCGATGTCATCATTCCCGGACTTGACAAGAACAACGCTTCGGACGCTTCCATTGACCGTGACTTGGACGGGTTGAACGCTACCGAGGAGTTCTGTTGGCCGTACCCTGCGAACTGTACGGCCCCCGGCTTCCCCCGAGGTTTGACCGGAGAATTGGATGAGAACAGCGACCGTGTTTACCTTGACCCTCGTGTGTCTGATACGGACGGCGACGGCATGCCCGATGGATACGAGGCCTACATGTGTCATCGAATGGGTGGATTTGATCCGATTGCTTTGCGGTATTCGTGTCCTTCTTTCGACCCGCTCAACGGTAGCGATTTGACGCTCGACGGCGATAACGATGGCTTTGACGTCGACAGAGACGGAATTCTCAGCGATTCCGAACGGTACACGGCTCCTGAAGAATACGCTTACGGGACGCCCTCAAACTTTACCGCCGAACTTGACGGTCTTTGGTGCCACGCCACGCTGCCCGAAGGGGCCGTTTTGAAGAATTGGCCTTATCTCCCATCAGGAGCGAATGCTACGTTCCACAACCTCCTGAACGCTTGTACCTCCCGTGCGGTCAACCCCGTTGGGGAAGATCTCTGGCTGGGGACCGACCCGCTGTTGGATGATTCCGATCGGTATCTCTGGGATGGATTTTCCATTCGCCCCCTCTATCCCTCGTTTGGTGACGGTATTCCCGACGGGTGGGAAGTCCATTTCGGACTCGACCCCTTGAATCGCTCCAATGCTCTGCAAGACCCGGATTCGGACGGTTGGGACACCAATCGAGACGGCGGCATCAGCGAGGATTTAGCACGCACAGAGACGGCGCTCAAAGTTGGTGAGGCCTTGTCCACGCTCGAGGAATATTTGGTTCACTACGACGACGGCAACACGGTTTACCCGGGTCTCAAGACCACCCTCGTGGGTGATGAATCCGGATTCAACACCGTGCCCCTCGTTTACGATGTGACGGAGGATGTCCTGGCCGTTATGCACCACGACGTTCGAGCACTGGATGAACACGATGGTTCGGTGTACGCCATGACCAAGTACGGCGTGAGCGTTGTGAACCATGAAGCAAACACGCAGAGTCATCACTGGTTACCTCAAGGTGTTGTTCTGCACGACGGTTTCCTTGCGCTCTCCGAGGGCTCGCCTTACGCCGTGGTCATGGGAACAAGCATCGGCTTCGCTGTCGCTCCCCTGCTGGCCGATGGCAGTTTAGGTGCCGCAACCTCGTGGGATTGGAGCATGACGCAACCCCTCCACGCCGTTGCTCCACTCGCTGGTGAAGACGTGAACCTCCACGCCATTGGCTTGGGGCAGGCTGGCG
>JASLVM010000023.1 GCA_030741355.1 Candidatus Poseidonia sp.
TCTCCAGCATTGGACGTGTCGAGGTAAACGCCAAACTGCGCTGGCGTGTTGCCGTCGTTACTGATGACGACACTGGTGGTGATGGTTTCACCGATGGACATGTTCACCGTTTGACTGGATGGAGCGAGCGATGCATTCACCTTTTCACCCACCCGAACGGGTACGTCGAACGTCGTGATGTACGTCCCAGTGCTCATTTCTTCCACATCAATGGTGATGATTTCAACGCTGTTAGCAGGAGCATTCGGGTCGGTGGTGACCACCAGCGGGAACTTGACGATGTGGTCCGTGACGTTCGACGGGTGATTCGCCACATCTGCGGGCACATCGATCACCGTCGTCGATGGCATGATGCTGCTGGAAGAAAAGGAAACTTCCCAGCCGTCGGGAACACCGGCGAGAGCAATACGGTAAGAGGTCATGTTGTTGCCCGTGTTGGACAAGTCGATTTCGTAGGAGGCCTCTTCACCAACCATCGCATCCAAGGTGGTACCGTTGTGTCCCTCAGCGTCCAAGACCGGCGGGACATTGATGGTCAGGGTTTGAGTGATGGCCGTCGGCAGGACGTTTGAACTGCTGTGGGCGGCACTCAGCGCTGGCGTGGCCGTGAGCGGTATGCTCAACGAGCCTGCGACGGAGTAATTGTCCGCGGGACCCTGGATGGTCATGACAGCATGGGCCGTTTCACCCAAATTCATGCCGGGCAGGGAAGTTGGAGTCAAGCCAATGGACCAGCGTGCTGCCTCCTCAAAGCCGCCGGAAGAGTCTGAAGTGAACACGGGGGTGCCAAGCGACAACGTGGTATCCACCGTTTCTGAGAGTTCAGTGGCGAGATTGTGTCGAACTTCAACATCCAAATCCAAGATCTCTTGAATGCCCTGACCTTGTTGTGCGAGCAAAACCTGCTCCACCGTCATGTCGATGGTGCTGGTTGGAAGGCCGGGGTCAACCACGATGACCGGAAGAATCTGAACGGGTGTGGAATTCACCTTTGGCACGCCACCGTCAACCGATACGGCTTGCGCCCAAATCGAAACGGTGTCCCCGTGGCCGTTGTACTCGGCCTCGACCAGCGGATTTTTGATGACGGGAGGTGTTGCTGTGAGCGTGACGTTGACGAATTCACCGGGCGCCAAGGTGCCGGTGTATGTGCTGGAGAATTCAAGGTCCCAATTGAGCGGGTTTGAGGAAATACCGCCGGACAATAAGAACACGGTATCCGAGTTGCCCTCGTTGGTAACCTTTACCTGAAGGGGGAAGGGTTGACCTGGCGTCAAATCCTTGGTGTCGTCGTCCATCTCAACGCTGACATTGTACGATTCACTGGCAACAACGGTGGTGGTTACCGTCTTTGAAATTTGGTTGTCGTTGGAGGAGGTCAGCGTGAAGGTGACGAGTTCTGAATGCTCCCGAGGTGCTGTTGCGGGAACAGAGACATAGACGGAGATGTAACGGGTGTCGCCGGGCATGGCGGTGGGGGTTGAGGTTGAAGGTGAGACCGAACTGATCCATCCTCTCACGCCCGTGGCAGAGATGCTGTAGCTGTCAACACTCACGCCCGTGTTCTTGACCGAATAGGTGAGTTCCGAAGTTTGACCTGGCTCAACACTCCGGTCGTGTGCTGCAGTGAGTTCGAAGTCAAAGGAAGAGAAAACCACGGTTTGGTTGAGGAATTCAATCGATTTCGACCAGGCAAGACCAACGACGTGCATTTCGCCGATAACGGTGTATTGTCCCGAGAGCGACGTAGCATCAAACTGCATGTTCACCATAGCGGGCAAGGTGCCTCCGGCATGAAGCGAACCAGGGCGGACGGTGCCCAGAATACCAGATTGCCGGCTGAACGTGTTGCTCGGATTGCCCGATTCGGTGAAATTGAGATAAAAAGTGGCCGATTGGTTCTTCACACCGTTGTTGAGGACGCCGACGTTGAAATCGTGAATCGTCGGAGACCAGACGACACTGCTACCACCTGCTGCTGGTGTTGGAATGTCATGGTCGTGGACGCTGCTGTTCTGGTAGCGGCTGACATTGACGATGAGTTGATCTTCGTTGTTGACGGTGTTGACATCACCGGAGGAGGAGACACGGGCCTTGAGAATCTGGTTGTTGCCGAGGGTAGCCGACCAAGAGAACACGGTCACTGCACTGGACTGGCCTGCGTTGATGACGCCGAGGTCGGTGCTGTCCAACACGACATCACCGGATGAAGAGGTCCCTTGGAGCAGGAGCGTGAGGGTAGCCTGACCCGCTCCCAGGCCGATGTTTTGCACCTGAACACGAACAACGTGGGTGGCATCTTCAACTTCAATTCCACCGCCGAGGTTGATTGACCCAGCGTCGTCCAGCGTGAATGAAGTCACCATGAAATCAGGCGTTGAGCGCCCTTGGTCGGCTACAGCCAACGGTGTCAGACTGGCCATCAGCATGACCATGACCAACGAGACGGGGAGCACGGCCTTAGACAGGGTCTGCACCTCCAGAGTCTGGTTTTTGGAAGCGGTCGATGGTGACCGACTTCCCTTGCCGTTTCCACTGGGCGAGCAACTGATTGAGCAGAGCGTCGTGTTCGGCGTCTGAAATTCCTAAGCGGCGGCGTTCTTCCCACAACAGCAATTGCTCGGTACGCGTCAAAAGGGCGTCTCGGAGGTAAAGTTCGAGAGTGCGGCGGTAAGCATCACGGTCCGAGATGGCGTACACAATACCGTCGCCGGGAACTTGGTCGGCACGGTTTTGGATCATGTTGCCCAACATCAAGGCCTCATCGTAGCTGAGGTGACGCTTGTCGAGGTCTGTTTGAATGGCGCTGGCAATTTCTTGGAGGCCGTATTTGCTATCAGCCCGCTGAATTTTCTTGAAGTGGCGACGCGCTTTACGGGACATACGCGCACCGACCATAAGTTCGTCTGTGCTCTGCCAGTTATTCAAAGAATCGGTCGGAAGGCGTTGAATTACCCAAGGTGGTGTATCTTTAATTCATATTGCATAAAAGCTCCACAGCGGAGAAATGTATCAGAAAAGAGGGCAGGATTTGTATGAAATTGTAAAGCAATTCCTTTAGTGGCGGGCATCTGACCTTGGGGCATGAGCGATACCATTCAACTCAGCCCCGGCGACGAAGCACCGAGCTTTGTCGCCCACGACCAAAACGGCGAATCTCACGATTTGAAACAATACCTCGACGATGGCAAAACCGTCATCCTGTACTTTTATCCGAAGGATTCAACGCCGGGTTGCACGACACAGGCATGCGATTTCCGCGACAACATGGCGAGGTTGAACGGCGAAGATCATGTGGTCCTCGGCGTTTCCAAGGATTCCGGCAAATCTCACCAGCGCTTTGTGGAAAAGCAAGAACTCAATTTCCCGCTGCTCGTCGACGAGGACTTGGCCCTACACCAAGCCTTTGGGACGTGGCGACTCAAGAAGAACTACGGCCGTGAATACATGGGTTGCGCCCGCTCCACCTTCGTCATAAGTCCCGATGGCACCCTGGCGTGGTGCCGCTACAACGTGAAGGCCAAAGGGCATGTTGGCATGCTCATGCGAGAACTTGGCCTCGGCGAATGAGGGAGCCTCATGGTCGACCTTCCGCTGTCCGGTCAACGTGTTGACCTTGACCAGGGAGCCGTGGCCTGGTGGCCCTGCCACATTGGTAAAAACGCTGAAATCGGGCCCGAATGCACCATCGGCGCCCTTGCCCATATTGGCCAAAACGTGGTCCTCGGACGAGGCTGCAAAATCCAAGGAAGCGCCTACATTGCTGACCAATGCGTTTTGGGAGACGGCGTCTTCGTCGGACCATCCGCCGTGTTGCTCAACGATAAATTTCCACCCTCAAACGACCGTCGGAAATGGCACCCCGTCCACGTGGGCGATGGCGCCGTCATCGGTGGAAACGCCACCGTCATCCCCGGCAACAACGTGGGTGAGCGAAGCGTTCTTGCCGCTGGAGCGGTGTTGACCAAGCACCTGCCTGCCAACGAAGTCTGGGGCGGTAATCCCGCTGTCTTTCTGATGACACGAGAAGCCTATGAAGCCCGAAGAGAGGTGGTCGCATGACCGATGAACGGACCGCTGTCGTATCGTTTTTGAAAAAGTGCAACACCTATGCACAGGCCTCCATTCAACGTAAGTTGGAACGAGGTGAAGAAGAGGACATCCCCAAATGGGAAGCCTATATTGAGTTCAATGACCATGCCCTCGAGGAAATCGCCAACGGCACCCTCGACCGCTGGTTTGGTGACGAGCCAGAGGGCGCTCCACCGATCCACCGTCTACCGGTGGATTCCATGGAACATGTTGACCGAAGCATCTGGCTCAACAGCGTGCTCTCGCCCCGGCCGGTCGTTGTTGCCGGCACCCTGAACACTGAAGGAGAGCGAAACTTCGCTCCGCTCTCATCGGTCATGCAGGTGTCCACCACCCCACCCTACCTCACCGCCTCCTTTTCCATTCACAAGGACAAGCGTCCCAGAGACACCCTTCACAACCTTCGCAACGGTTCGACCGTTGTACTCAACCTGATGCCTCCCACGCCCCGGGGCGCTACCATCGTCGACGAGACGGCAACGCCGCTCCCTCGGGGCGAAGACGAAGGCCTCCTCCTTCCACTTGAAACCGTACCGGAACAACCACTTCTGCTCCAGGAAGCGGTTGCAGCGATTGAAGCCAGTTTTGTTGAAGAACACGCTCTCCCAGATGCAGTTGCCACGCTTACGGTGCTCAAGGTCGAGGCGGTATGGTTCTCCACGACCACCATCCCTGCTGGTGGATTGGACGTCCTTTGCCAACACGGCCGAGATGACATGACACCGTCGCCTCAAGGCTGGAAACAGCGCGTTGAGAAGCACTACGGTCCTGCCTGAAGTTGGGCCCACACCTTCGCCAAGCCGTCCGCAAGCGAAACGAGAGGTTCCCATCCAAGGGAGACGTTGGCCGCTGAAGTGTCGGGGAGACGGCGCTGCGAATCACCGGGATAGCCGCCACCAATCACCATATCGACCGCCATCGTCCCCACTGTTCGGTTGATGCTTTCAGCGAGATACCGGATGCTCACCTCTTCGTGCGAGCCGATGTTGAAACTGCGTCCAGCGAGTTCTGTTCCGTCGACCCCTCTCTCCAGAGCACCTGCAAGGTAGAAGCCCTCAACGGTGTCGTCGATGTACGTCATGCTGCGAGTCTGAAGCCCATCGCCGTGAAGGCGCATGGCTCGCTGTTCTTTCACGGCGTTGAAGAACATGCCAACCACTTGGCCGTACTCGTCTCCGACCATGGTGGGTCCGTAAGCGTTGAAGGGACGGACAATTCGAGCATCAAGCCCGTTTCGAACGGCGTGCTGAACGGCGATCTCGTCGAGGTACTTGCTCGCCCCGTACGAGAAACGTTGGTGCGTGGATGCCGAAGGAAACCTGCTTTCATCATCGTTGCGCAACGGCATCGACTCGTTTTCACCAAAGGCCTCGGGCGAGGAGGCCAAAACAAAGCGAGCCCCCCATGCCTGGGCCTTTCGAAGCGCCACCAAGGTGCCGTTGATGTTGACATCGATGACCTCAATGGCGGCCTCATCAAACCACTTCGTACCGTTGATGGCCGCCAGATGATGCACCAAGTCAACCCCGCCGAGAGCTTGAGCGCACCGCTCAAGGTCATCGTCCACCGTCACGTCCCCCTCCACCACGGTCAGGTGAGGATGGTCCATCACCGAACGCAAGTTCTCCATGGAACCGCGCCAGAAATTATCCAGGGCGACCACGCTGTGTCCTTCAACGAGAAGGCGTTGAACAAGAGCAGCCCCCAAAAAACCGGCACCGCCGGTCACGACCACCCGCTGATTCATTCCTCTACACGCTCCACGACCTTGAGTTGGACGCCAGCATCTGTACGACGGAATTCAACCGTATCACCGGTGTTGACGACCATGCACGGGTCATCATCAAAGCCATGCCCGTAGGGCAGCCCGAGCAAAGAACAGGCCGGAAGGGTGAGCGGGCAAATGTCTCGATTCACCACGGCTTTGGGTCCTTTTTCCGTGTAGATGAGTCCCATCAACACGTAAGGGGCCACCGTGGAACCGGAACCCTTGGGATAGATGAGAACGGTGTCTTCAATGGCTACACCGTCAAGAGGATGGCCGGGCTCTTCGATGACCCCCGTGTCTCGATTGACATAACCCAGGTAGGTGATGGGCACGTCGGTGACCAAAGCACGGCCCTGAACGGTGAAGGCGTTTTGTGAGCGCAAACCAGAGCCCGTCAGCACCGCATCCCCCGTTCGGTGCGTTTTCCCTGAAGCGTGTTGAGGTTGGGCTTTGGCTTTGAGAACGGGAACTTCACCTTCACTCAGGGAAGGGTCAATGGCGTGAGCGACGCAGTCTTCAATGGGCATGACCGAGGTTGGCAATCGGTTTAGCCCGCTGGTCAGGTAGTGTTCGGCCTTGAGGGAGTTGGTCAGCAGGTGGTTGTATTTGCTGCGGTTGTAAGGCGTGACCTCGGGACAGGTGTCTTTGAGCAGCAGCGCCCCCGCTTCCTCGAGGAGTTCAACGGTTCCGTCGGCGAGCGCCAGTTCGTAATTCTCCCCGCTGGTAAAGACCCAGAGGCGGTGGTCTGGTATCTTGCGTCCCATTTCCATGTGGCCCCTCACGGCTGAAGCCGTTATGCGAAGTTCCTCGAGACTGGCTTGAGGGCAACCGATGACCACCAAATCCACCTGCCCTTTCGGAGCGAGGTCGTCGTACCGCTGACGAAGGTCGTCCGACGTAAATCTGAGTTCGCCCTGCCACCCCCCTTCCGGCGGGACATAGGTCCCGTCATCCCGTTGCTTCAGCGGAGGAGCGACGGTATGGCCTTCGGCCCACAACATGGCACAGCCGTAATTGGCCGCAGCAGCGGTCAACGCCTTCTTGGAAGCAAAGGACATGTACGAGGGGAGTCCGGTGATGTAAGGCATGGGGCCATAGGGCATGTCCCAATCAGGGCGAACCTGCTTCCCGATCCAATCGCCCAACACCGACCAATCGGCAAGGTGGTTCATTTCACAGTCAAGATGGACAAGGAGATTGGGTGAGCGGTTGGCCTCGAGGTGCAAACCCCAACGGGGGGCAAAACCGGTCAGGGCCGTGGCCAAGGCTGAAAGTCCAGATTCTCGATTCGTGATGAGTGAAGTCCAGGTGTTGGAAAAACAGACGGCGTTGGATTCCGCCCACGAAGCAATACCGTGCTCGCCTTCGATGCCTCGGTCGTAGGGTGTGCACGACAACGTTGCGTCAATTCCGAGTTGCTCGTAGGCATGGACGATTTCGAATTGTTGTTTGAGAAAATCTGGCCATTCAATGTCCATCTCCTCCATCTTCTCACGGTCGCACCCCGCCGAATTCAACGTGGTGGGAATGGCGACTTCACCATCACCGTCGGCCGACAAATCCTGCAAAAAACGACGCAAGCCATGGCCACCGGTGATGACCGAAACCCCGGAGACGTGGGCGTGAACCACCGGAAGGTAGCCCTCGGCTTTGGCCGTGTCCGCCAAGTCGATGACGAGACGAGCCGCTTTTTGTCTCGTCTTCCCTTCCTCGCCCGCCAATTGGTTCAGCAGACGCTGGGGCGGCTCCATGGGCTTTCCAGCCCTTGAAGCCTCATGAACTCACCCCTCATCTCAAACCAAAGACGATGATGAACGGCGGTAGATTAAGAACGATTAACGCCTTTTTCTCGGGTCATGCAAACATCGCAAAGCAACGAGGAATCTCCAACGGATTCCGAAGGAGAAGAACAGCAAGAACAGTATCAAAATCACCGCCATCGACGATGGTTCACGGTGCTTCAAAGTCTGAGCCTGGTGGCGGTATTGCTCTTGGCCGTCTACAACCACGCCCTCATCGATGCAGCGCCTGAAGAAACCCTTGCCACCCCTTGGCTCGTGGAATCCGAACCGTTCGAACCGCTCGCACCCTGCAACGAGGGCGGTTCTCGCCTCCACACCGGTTTCGATGTCAATGGAAACGGCATGTTGGACCTTGGCGAGCGAATGGACACCGTCGTTCTTTGCCACGGCATGCGAGGTCTCTCTGGACCGCAAGGCCAACCGGGCGCCGGCGGCCTTGATGCCGTGCCTCAACGGTTGGAAACCACGACCATCCCCGTTGGCAACCTCACCTGTCCCGAGGGTGGCGTGATGATTCAGAGCGGTCTTGATGTGAACTTCAACGAACAACTTGAGCAGGAAGAGACGATGGCCCAGAACGTGTTGTGCAACGGTCGTATCGGTGAGAACGGCCTGAACGGAAGTGACGGAACCGATGGAACGACGGGCGCCACCGCTTTGGTCAACAAGGTCGCAGCCCCAAGCTATGTTTGTGCTGACGGCTTCGTGATTCAATTCGGCGTGGACGACGGAGCAGGAAGCGGCCAAGCCCACAACGGAATGCTCGAGCAAGACGAGGTGCGTGAAACACTGAATTTCTGTTTCGAAGCGCTCAGGTCTGAACGGGTCAGCGATGTGTTTGTTGGCGCCGGCAATTCAATGACCACGGGTTGCGATGAGGCCGTGTGGTCCAGCGCCTTCTCGGGGTTCTTCTTTGCCGCCAACGACGGCGTCAACGGCTGCGAACTCCACGTTCATCGTCCGGAGACCAACACGACGACGATGGTGGCCGACCTTCACCCAAACGGGGACGCCCTGCCCGGCCGAGACCTCGGCTTGACGGTGTTGGGAGAGGGTGAACGCGTGCTGTTTGATGCGACGGATGGAGCAAGCCCGCGCCAACTCTGGGTGACCGACGGAACCGCCAACGGCACCGAAGCCTTGGGTGCGGTGGAGGCATGGAGCCCGCTGCCTTGGGGGGAAGGGATGCTTTTCCGTTCCACCAGCAACCAACTCGTGTGGACCAACGGCAGCGACATGCAAAACGATGTGATCTTGCCCTCGTGGAGCCCCGAGGTGGCCATGGCCGTCCAAGCCAACCTCTCAACGCTCAGTCAAATGGGTCAAGCGTGGATTCATACCGACGGTCAGGCGCTTTGGTTCAGTGCAGCCGATGAAAACGGGGACGTTGAACCCTATCGGCTAAGTGTTGACGGTGCCTTGACCGCTTGGTCCATCAACGACTTTGGGAGCGCCCAACTCTCCAACCTTCTCACCGTCGGAAACGATGTTTTGGCCGTTGGCGTTCGGGGCGGAGTCAAGCAGGTTCTGCAGTTGTACGACAACGGCACGCATGCTTGGCTGACCTCGATTGCACCGGCCTCGGGCGACACGCATCTTGGCGAGGGCATGGGCTTGCATCTCATCGGTGACAACCTCGTCTACGACGCCATAACCTCTGCCAACGAAGCACGCCTGTGGACCACCAACTTGGCCAACGGCATCACCCTTCAATTGAGCACCGATGTTCAGGCGCCCGGTGCACAGGTCGGCGTGGCGAACACCGGTACGCGGTTGCTCTTCGATTGTCTGACGCCCAGCCTGGGCATGGAGGTATGCATCACGGACGGCACGCCCCATGGCAGCCGAGTCCTGCATGACTTAACCCCCGGGTTGATGTCATCGGACATCAGAGGCTTGGCTCCCGTCGGTGAAGATTGGGTGGTCATCGCGAGCGGTTCTGTCAACGGCACGGCCCAAGGCATGGCGTTGTGGGCGGTCGAAGGCACAGCCATGCGCCTTGCCTACGACCCCTGGCCCGGCATGGGTAACTCATCGCAAGCGCTGAATTATGGAGCGTTGGTCCTCTCTCCAACCCAAGCCTGGTTCATCGCTCACGATGGTGCTCACGGGCATGAATGGCACCGATGGAGCCACGGAGAACTGTCCGACGATTGGATCGTCATTCGTCGCTGATGGGCACAAGATGGGCTCGGTCGATGCAATAAGGACAGGACACTCCTATGACGTAGTCGGGTGAAGTCTGTTCTTCTTTTGAAAGCGGTTCCCGGCAGGCATAGCAAACGACCACCTCGGTTTCATCGAGCGAAGGATTCACCGCCACACGCTGGTCAAATACGAAGCAGTCGCCGTTCCAATGGTCGCCACCAACCTGCTCGAAGTAGCCCAGCACGCCCCCCTTGAGTTGTTTGACGTTGGTGAAGCCCGCCTCCATCATGATGGCGCTGGCCTTCTCACATCGAATGCCGCCCGTGCAAAACATGACGACAGGTTCGTCCTTCATCGATTCGGGAAGGCGTTGTATGGCCTCAGGGAAAGCCCTGAACGTTCGGATATCTAGGTCGATGGCGTTTTCAAACGTGCCCACTCGCAACTCGTAATCGTTTCTGGTGTCGAGAACGTGGACCGGTTCACCGGCGTCCAGCATGGCTTTGAAATCCCGAGGCTCGAGTTCCTCTCCCGTGAAGTCAGCTGGACGAATGTGGTCCAGACCCACCGAGATGATCTCGTTCTTCTTCCTCACGTTCATCCGGTTGAACGGCTGATATTCGGTGTAGGACACTTTGAGGGGAATTTCAGCAAACCTTCCGTCTTTGTCCAGCACTTGCGTGAACTGTTCAATCGAGGTTTGGTTTCCTGCGAGAAAGAAATTGATGCCTTCAGGAGCGAGCAGCACCGTGCCTTTGAGCCCCAAGTCAAGGCAAAGACTTCGAAGCCTCGCCTGGAGTTCATCCCTGTCGTCAAGGTCGACAAACCGGTACCCGGCGATGTTCATGATGGCGCCGGGCACGATTGCGCGTGGAAAATCCACTTCTTGAGTTCACCGTCGTTATGAAACGCGCCGCCAATCGTGATTCGAGGCAAGCGGACGTCGCCAGCCCTGACCGAAAGCACGGGGTGAAACACGCGGTGCCGGGGGCATTTGCCAGCGCTTGTGTTCGTTCCGCTCAAGGCGAGTGAGCACGTCCATGACCGTGTTGGCATCGTGGCCGAGGGCCACCAAGTCATCGGCGTTTTGGCCACCTTCGATATGGGCTCTGAGAATGGTATCAAGTCGTTCGTAAGGCGGCAACGTGTCTTGGTCGGTCTGGTCGGGAGCCAACTCCGCAGAGGGGGGCTTGGTCATCGTGGAGACGGAAACCGGTTCGGTTTTGCCCTGTGAGGAGGCGCGTTGATTGAACCGTTCAGCCATTGCATAGACTTCCATCTTGTAGACATCACCCAACGGCGCATAGCCTCCGGCCATGTCTCCGTAAAGCGTGCAATAACCTTGAGCGATTTCCGATTTGTTTCCCGTGGTCACCGCCATGCTGCCGTTGGCGTTGGCGTAACCCATGACGAGAATCGCTCGGAGACGTGCCTGCAAATTTTCACCAGCGACGGGGTGGCCGTTGGCGAGCACGTTTGCAAGGGTGGTCTCCACGCTTGTGTGCATCCCGTCAATGGGGTGGAGGTGATGATGCATACCGAGGGCTTGGGCCGTGTGAAGGGCATCGTCAATGGAGTGTTGGGACGAATGACGGCTGGGCATCGCCAACCCGGTGACATTCTCGGGACCGAGAGCCTCAGCGGCAACGCATGCAGCCACGGCTGAATCAATGCCACCCGAAAGACCGAGGACAATGGAACCGATGGAGGATTTACGACAGTAATCAGCCAACCCCGTCACCACGGCGTTCGTGAGTTCCTCGATGGTATCCACAAAGGATGAACCGTCATCGCCGGGTTCCAGGACCATCAGGGTTGCCGAGCCGATACAGAGAGCGTCATCTGCATGACTTCCAACCCAGGTACAGGCGCTGGCATCGTTCAGGTCAACGATCAGAACCCCTTCTTGCCAAGAGGGGGCCACCACGGCTCGGCCGTCGGGCCACACCACCAAACTTCGACCGTCGAACAGCAAGTCGTCGTTGCCCCCGACCTGATTGGCCAAGAGGAACGGGTGATTCAGTACGGCGGCGGCATGCCGGGCAACGGCCAAACGCGTGGTGAATTTCTCGGTGTGGAAGGGCGATGCGGAAAGATTGACCGTGGCGTGAATGTCAACGCCCTGCCGGGTCCATTCCGCAATGTGTTCAATGGGGTCCTGCGCATAGGACGACGGCGTCATCCCGGCGGACTGCCAAGCGTCCTCGCAGACGGTGACTCCGAGGGTGAACCCGCCGAAGGAGCGTGCAAGCCCCGACCGGTTTTTCGCAGCAAAATATCGTGCCTCATCGAACACATCGTAGGTCGGTAGAAGTTGTTTTTCGGCGACGATACGACCGTGTTCGTCGTTGGTGATGCTGGTGGCGTCAGGACCGGAGCGAACAACTCCATTTGTTGGTAGGGTTCGGTCGTCCTCGGCAGGAATCGGTGTTCCGATCAGGACCGGAAGCGGAGCGCTCATGTTGAGAGCAGCCGCCATGGAACGCTCAACAAAATCTCGCTCCATCAGCAAATCTCTGGGCGGATAACCGCACACCGCCAGTTCGGTTGAAATGCCAACCGTTGCACCAGCTTCCTTGGCTTGTGTTGCAAGCGTGGAGAGGCGAAGCACGTTCTGTTCAAGGTCGCCGACCGTGGGGTCAAACTGCAGCAAACCAACCTTGCTCATCCAATCAGCCTCGAAAGCCCTCAAGGGTGCTTGACGATGTCGCCATTGGCGTCCTTGTACCACCATTCATTCGCAGCCTTGTCGTGGTACCACCAGTAACCGTCAGCGCCCATCACCCAGTCGGTCTCCTCTTCTCCAGCCGCCGACGCTGCTTGGGAGGTGGTGGCCGCTGCTCCGGTTGAAGCAGCACCTGAAACGAAGCCTGCATCGTCTTCGTCATCATAGTCGTCTTCGTCATCATAGTCGTCTTCAAACTCAGAAGAGTACTCGTCCCAATCGTAGTCGGACCTCGAACCGGAATTGACGGTCATTCGTCGCATCCATGCCAGCAACATGATGACCACAGAGAGCAGGAGCAGGGCCGTGACGCTGCCGATGATGGGATTCACATCGCCGAACAATTTCTGTGAGAAACTCGGCTCTTCAGCAACACGAACATCGATGTTTGTACCAGTGACCGACACGCCGTTATCGAGGGTGGCTTCGACCCATTGAACGCCAGGGGATTCCGGCCTCCAATCGACGGCCATCAAACCGATGGCGCCCGCTTCTGCAGCGACCGTTGTTCGTTGAATCAAGATGCGCTCACCCGTGAGGTCCACCACCTCGAACACCACGCCGATTTCACCCTGAAGCGAACCGATGTTTTCCACCTCAAGTTGGATGGAGGTGGTGTCGCCGACTTCCATCAGGAGACGAGAGTAGGTCAAGGCGGACGGTGCGGCGGTGAATTCTGGCTGTAACCATTCCATGTTCCACGTGGCAAGGTAAGGGTTGTTCAGATTTCCACCAAGTCCTGTGACGGCGTTTCCAGCGAGGTCCCGACCGGCGACGCTGATTTTCACTTCCATGCGGTCGATCAGCATCTCGTTGGTGATTTCACTGAGGTTCATGTCGGTGTACAATTCAAGACGAAGGCCGTCGAGGTCCTCGCCTTCGAGGGAAAGGGGTTCACGGCCGGAACGAAGTACGTCGCCCGTTTCGAAATCCTCTACTTGCCAAACCAATTCAAGCGATTGAAGGTCAAGGCCGCCCAATTCCTGAACGATGAGGCGCACTTCGTGGTTTTCACCGCCCAGGATTGCAAGCGGCCGAGGCGAAAGGACCTCTTGTGGCTCAGGACCAGTACCGTCGACGACGATCCACTTCACGGATGTTGCTTGGTCGGTCAAGTCAACGCCTTGGCCTTCAAGGCAACCGACCTCCCACGTCATCGGCATGGAGCCTGAAGTCGCAGGGGCGTTCAAGGCCATGGACCAAACTCCATCGACCGCCATGGCGGTATAGGTTTGACCGGCAAACAGAACATCCACTTGACACTCAAAATTAGGAACGGTGAAGGTCTCAGCAAACACAAGCCCTCCGGAAATCTCCATCGGTGTCAGGGGTGTAACCCTGGCACCATCGCCGAGGAAGGATCCTCGAGTGAGGTGAAGATTGACGCTTTCCTCGGGGATGGCAAGACCGGGAGAGAAGCGCCATCGGTGTTCAGGGAAATTACGTGTCTCTTCTTGCCCCGCTCGGTCCACGACGAGAAGAGCGGGTTCTCTTCGGTTTTCACCGAGGTCGGGAGTGTTCCAACCAAATTGGAGGTGGAGGTTGAGGACGAGGTCGTTTTCATACGGGTCAGCGATGCCGTTTTGTCCGAGCATGGTGCATTGTTCGATGAGAATGTGAGTGGAGGTCGTGGTGCATTCACCCGTTTCAAACGCCCACTGAATGCTCATTGGATCGCTTCCTTGATTGCTGGCCAACATGACTTCAACGGTGGAAAGGTCGGAGCCGCCGTTGGGTTCGGAGATCTTCACGTTGAGTTCGTAGGGTTGGCCTGGGTGAAGCCACGACATGCGGCCATCGGCCCAAGCAAAGGCATCGGGTGCCAATTCAGGAGCCCCGTCCACCGCCAATTGATAGACAAAGAGTTGCTCGCCTTCTTCGGCACTGCCGCCGTCTTGGATGGCGTAGCCAGAGGGGTCCGTACCCTCAAGGTAAATCGCCACTTTTTGCCCGAGGCTACCAGCGGTATCGTCCATCATCAAGGTGTAAATGCCGTCAGGTGCCGTCAAGTCGCTGGGCACCAGCATGGTGACCGGCGAGAACTCACCTTCGTCTGGCCAACCGTTCATGTTGTCATCGTCAATCCACTCCTTCCAGACCATGGCCGTCATTGCATTGGGTAGCACAGGTTGGTCGGAGATGGTGACTTGGATGACTTGGGTTGGACTTGGCGTACGATGGTCATAGCGATACATCGAGGTGTCCGAGACCCTTGGTTTCACCGAATCAACCGTGAAGACACGACTGATTGAGGAGGGTTCAATCACCGAAGAACCGTTCAAGGAAACAAGACCGACTTCCCATTCCACGTCCCCGTAAGTGAACGGAATGACCTCGGTAAAATTCCAGTAAATACCGTCAACAGCCGTGGTGTTTCGCACAGCGACACCGTCTCGGTAGAGCGTGAGTTCTGCATCGCCGTCAACGAAGCCACGTTGGTCAGAGACGCCTTCAAAGCCCACGGCGATGGAGACATTCATCGATTCCCCGCCGCGCAGGTATTGGCGAGTTGGGCTCATCTCAACATCGTCTTCCGAAAACACAACGGCCTTGAGTTCGAGGTCGTTCTCGTAACCTTGGGTTGTGAATCCGCCCCAGCTGTGGGCATATGGAATTGAAACGACGCCGCTTTGCATAACAAGTCGAGAAGTGGCGGTCAATTGAGCCTCATCGTCCCACATCGGTCGTAGTCGGAAGGTGATGTTGGTCATGACGTTCATGCCGTCTTCGGTGACTTGGAGAGCGTCGGTTGGATGGAGTTCAAGCATGTCGGCGTCGCCCAACCCTGCATGACCGCCGCCGCTGGCGGGGAACAGCACGGTGGCTTGCCTTGATTTGCTGTAAACGTCCAGTCGGTAATGGGTGATGGTGCCACCGATGACTTGGTACTCGGTGGAGATGGTTTGCCACTCCTTTGATGGGGTGAGGACCGGCTTGGCATCGACCATGGCCCCTTCCTCGAGCAATACGGTGCTCGAGGTCAACAGGCTGACGACTTCAACGGTAAGGCCGCCACGCTGGTCGGACAAGAACGGGAGTGGAATGGCTTGCACACCACCGATGCCTTGGACGGAGGTGCGAGCCTCGTTCACGCCCATCACAAAAGAGGAAGAGGCATCGGCCACGAGGTTGTGCGTCGCATTGTAGGTCGCCCGAAGGCCTGCAAGAACCGTGACGCCATTGCCCGAGACTTCGATGCGCGCCTCGGTAAAGTCCGTTCCCAAGATCTCAACCGAATTCCCCGCGTTTGCAAGAGCGGCCGTAAAGTCGGCCAACTCACTGCCGCTGAGATGGAACAGACCGGCGTGGGTTGAATTGGTGCTTCTGTTGGCGACCAAGGTGTTCTGAACAAACAAGGCAATCTCAAGAACCGTACCGGCTTCAGCCCCGTAGGCAAACCCAAAGGAAGTCAAATCATTGGAAGGCACCCAAACCTTTGCGTCGGTGGGGGCACCGGCTGTGAGCGTGAGTTCTATGCGCTCTTCGGCGTTGGCAAAGCGGTCCTGCCAGCCCCACGTCCCAACTCGGGCGTCTTCGCCACCCCACTCGTATCGTTCATCGAGGTTGAAATCAAGGCTCGGACGCGCAGGGTGTTGCCCACCGAACATGTCCATGGCGAGGTCTTCAACGTTCCAAGCGGTGAAGTTGCTCATGTTGCCGTCGGCAGGAACGATGGAAACCACGCGAACTTGCATGCCTATCGTGTGCTGATTTGGTGTGGGGACGAACGGCAACGAGACGTTGGTCCAGGGGTCTTCGGGATGGAAACGGGCCTGCACCTGTCCGTTGTAGACCGTGCCGGCGAGGTTCGCATCGTAGACCGGTGCATTGGCCAACATCCAGGGCGAGGTCAGGGTCGAATTGGCGTCCGAACCAACGACACCGATTCCGGGTACATAGGAGGCGTTGTTGATGGACCAACCACGAAGGGTTGGGTCGGTGATGAACGTTTCTTGGTAGGCACCATCACCTGCTACCGAATGAACCTCCGGCATACCATCTGCGCTGCCCTTGAACTCAAGGTGGAGGCGGAACTGGTCGACAAGGTCGTGGTCGAGAAGATTGAGAGGGACAACGAATTCGTTGGAACCCAGCATTCCAGGTATGACCTCGCCCGCCGTGTTGAGGATCGACCAGTTGAGGTAAGCGCCGTCAGGAACATCGGCTTCGATGTAAAGCGGTGCGTAGGTGTCATCGGCAAGGAGTTGGGTTGAACCCGATTTGTGGCCCAAGGTTGGACTGGTCCAGTTGGATTCGGGCGGCGTGGCAAGATGGACGTCGTCAACAAACCAGTAATCGCAACATGTGCTGCTGCCGCTGGTCTGATGGATGCGGAATTGCGAGTTGGCGTGCAATGCAGCGGCCGGCAACGTGGTCATGAATTGGAAGTTGGAGGTTTGCGCTCCGCCACCGCTGAACGTTTGGAACACGGTCCATCCACCTGCAGCGGTCTTGTATTGGAATTGGAGGTTCTCACCGCTGTCGGGCGTTTCGCCGCAGCCAGAGCGACCTTCATGGACCCAAGCATGGAACGGCACGTTCGCCCCCCCTGCGAGGTTGACGGTCGGCGAGGTCCCGTACGTCGAGCCAGCGTAGGTTCGTAGAGAGCCACCCGAGGAACCGTTGTATCCACAAGCAGGCGACGAAACCCGTGCGGTGTAGGAATTCTGGAAGGTCCAGCCCTGATTGTTGGTGTTGAAATCCCAAAGGATGCCTGGCGAAGAACCTGTGAGGAAACCGTTTGAAGCGCTTGAACCGTTGGAGATGGCATCGGGATGATTCCAGTGGGTTTCGCTTTCCCACACAAACCCAGACTGGGTGGGCAAGATACGTGGGGTGAAGTTCAACTCGGCGTTCACCAATGGTTCACCATCCGGCAGGTCCAGTTTGAACATCGTGTTGGGCGAAGTGGTGAGCGTGAGGTTCATTTCATCGCCTTGACCGGCTTCCAGGACCACGTTTTCTTCAGCAAGGACCGCGATATCGGAGCCCGCTGGAGCCACCAAGCTCAACCAACTGCTCATGACAAAAAGCACGACCAATCCGAGAGCCTGTGCATGGGCACGCCTACCCGCCATGAACATTGGTGGCCATCCAAGGACTTGAAGGATGCCCCTCCGGCGTTTGCCGAAAATTGATTCCCCTCGTTCTCCTCGTCGTTTTTCAAAGGCGGGAAAAACAAGTGGACAAGGGAAAAATGAACAAAAAGTGGAGTAGTGTTCAAAACCGAGCCCCCGGTCGGTGAACCATGGCTCAACCGTCATCGGCAGGTGAACTGAATGCCGTGGATTTGGAAACAGCACTCTTGGAGCAATGGGGCTCCGAGAAAACCTTCCAGTCCTCCATTGACGGACGCCGAAACAACGCACCGTTCATCTTTCTCGAAGGGCCACCCACTGCGAACGGCAAACCCGGCATCCACCATGTCGTCGCTCGAACGTTCAAGGATCTCGTGTGCCGCTGGAAGACCATGGAAGGCTTCTTGGTGGAACGAAAAGGCGGGTGGGACACCCACGGACTTCCTGTTGAAATTGAAGTTCAGAAACGCCTTGACCTGATGAGTAACGAAGCGATTGAAGCCTTCGGCATGGCGGAATTCAACCAAGCCTGCCGTGAATCCGTTTGGACCTACGAAGCGGCCTGGCGTGAAATGACCGAACGCATGGCGTATTGGGTCGACCTTGACAACCCCTACGTCACCCTCCACAACGACTACGTTGAATCCGCTTGGTGGGCCTTGAAACAAATGTTCGACAAGGGCTTGCTGTATCGAGGCCACAAAGTTCTCCCTTACTGCCCCCAAACAGGCACCTCGTATTCCAGTCACGAAGTGGCACTCGGCTACAAAGAAGTCGAAGAGCCGTCGGTCTATGTCAAATTCAAACTGACCGACGACGACGCCTCTGTTTTGGCATGGACCACAACGCCTTGGACCTTGCCCGGAAACGTTGGTCTTGCGGTCGGGCCAGATGTCACCTATGCGCGTTGTCGCATCAAGGAAGCTGCGGGCGAGGCCTGGAAAGGCGCCGGTGGCGCCGAGGTCGGTGAAGAGGTCATTTTGGCCAAGGAGTTGATGAAAGAAGTCCTTCGCCACCACGTAGAGGTCATCGAAGAGTTCCCCGGTTCCGACCTCGTGGGTCGCTCCTACGAACCGCTCTTCCCCGAAGCCGTGCCTCGAGGCGATTCAACCACCGCTTGGACGGTCCTCGCAGCCGATTGGGTCACCACCACGGACGGTACGGGCGTGGTCCACACCGCCGTCATGTACGGTGAAGACGATTACAACCTCGGTATGGAAGCAGGTCTTCCCGCCCACCACACGGTCGGCATGGACGGGGCCTTTGTGGAAGGCACACACCCGCAACTCGATGGGAAATATGTGAAATCCTGTGATGAGACCATCATCGCACTGCTCTCCGCCCCCAAAGGAAGCAACGGAAAGGGACCTGAAAGCGGATTGCTCTATCGCGAAAAGGACTATCTTCACGACTATCCTCACTGCTGGCGAACCGACCACCCGCTCCTCTACTACGCCATGGATTCCTGGTTTGTCCGCATGACGGCGGTCAAAGAGAACCTGCTCAAATTCAACGATCAGGTCGAATGGGCACCCGACTGGGTCGGCGAAGGCCGGTTTGGGGAATGGCTCCGCAACGTCAAGGATTGGGCCATCTCCCGTGAACGCTACTGGGGAACGCCCCTTCCCGTTTGGCGTAGTGAAAGCGGCGAAATGAAGTGCGTTGGCTCCATACAAGAACTCCAAGATGAAGTGGCCAAGGCGGTGGCAGCAGGTTTTGAGAACCCCGATTGCCCTGACGATGTTGACCTCCACCGACCCGTTGTTGACGGCTACACTCTGGTTTCCCAATCAGGGGAGCCCATGAAGCGCGAGCCATTTGTCATGGATTGCTGGTTTGATTCCGGTTGCGCCCCGTTCGCACAGTGGCACCATCCCTTCGATAACGAAGCGACCTTCAACGCCTCCTTCCCGGTGGATTACATCTGCGAAGGTGTTGACCAAACCCGTGGTTGGTTCTACACGCTCTTGGCGGTCTCCGCCACGGTGTTTGACAACATGGCCTACAAGCGATGCCTTTCACTCGGTTTAATTTTGGATGCCGAAGGAAAGAAGATGTCCAAGTCCAGAGGCAACATTGTCGACCCATGGGACCATTTCAACCGAGAGGGTGCTGACGCAACGCGATGGTACATGGTCACCGCAGGTGCTCCATGGAACCCCATGAAGTTCGACCCCAACGGTGTTCGGGAAACCTACGCGAAGATGTTCTTGACGACATGGAACGTGTACAAGTTCCACGCCGATTATGCGGCCTTGGACGGTTTTGACCCCGAAGCACAACACGTGCCTGTAGAACAGCGCAGTGCCCTCGACCGGTGGGTCTTGTCGCGACTTCATACCGTTGCCAAAGCCTACCACGACAACTTCACCAATTGGCAATTCCACAAAGCCTGCCGAGATTTGGAAGATTTCATGGTCAACGATGTCTCAAACTGGTACGTTCGCCGAAGTCGCCGACGCCTGTGGGACGAAGCCGATAGCAACGACAAGTTGTCTTGTCAGCACACCTTGCATGAAGTGCTTGAAACGGTCTGCAAACTGGTCGCTCCCGTCTCCCCGTTCATGGTTGACCACATTCATCGAAACCTCACCGGAGTTTCGGTTCACACCGCCGATTGGCCGCTGGGCGTTCCTGGAAGTTTGGAAGGCGCCACCGCCGATGCGTGGGACGAAGAGGCCGCCATGGCCACGGCCATCCTTCCACCGCAGGACCTCGGACTCGAGGACACCATGACGCTGGTCAGAGAACTGGCCGAAGCCGGTCGACGAATTCGCATTGACGGGGCACGACGCCAGCGCTTGCCCTGCGCCCAGGGTTGGATCGTCGCAGGCCCCGACCTTTCGGCGTTCCACGACCTCTTGGCCGAGGAGTTGAACGTCGAATCCATTCGTGTAGAGGACGACCTGGACCGCTTCCAACAAATCGAATTGGCCCCCAATTTCCGAGCCCTTGCTCCCAAAGCAAGAGCTGAAGTCAACAACGTTGCCAACGCCATCCGCACCGCTGAAGACCCCGTTGCACTGTTGGCATCCATCAACGACGGCGGTGCTGAAGTCTTGGGCGTGTTGGTTGAAAGCGGTGATGTCGAGGTCAAGCGTGTTGAGCGCGAGGGTTTCGCTGCGCAAACGGTGGAACTGGAAACCCAAGGCGAGCAACTCCATGTTAGCCTGGTGCTTGACATGAACGACACACCCGCTCTTCTCTCCAAAGGCATGGCCAGAGACATTGTCCGCCGCGTGCAAGCCAAGCGCAAGGACCTCAACCTCGAAATTGAAGCAACCATCGACTTGGAAGTGTGGCTAAAAAACGCACCGGACATGCAAGCGGAAGACGAAACATGGGTCGCCACGGAAACCCGCTCCGCCGGTTGTATATTCCATCCTGAGGGCGCCAATCCACCTGCCGATGCTGAGCACTTTGAGGTGGACGGAGCCACGGTGCATTTCACCGTCAAGTGAGGATTCACCGTGCGCATCGTTTCGCTGGTCCCCAGCCTAACCCTCACCCTGTTTGACTTTGGACTGGATGCGGCCTCCATCGTTGGTCGTACACCGTGGTGCATCCACCCTGCAGAAGGCGTGGCGGATGTCCCCGTGGTTGGTGGTACAAAGACGCCAACGCTCTCGAAAATTCTGGCCGCGCAACCGGACTTGGTGGTGATGGACAGAGACGAAAACCCCAAGGCGGTGTACGAATGGTGCCAAGAGCAAGGTTTCGATACCTTTGTCTGCCACGTACAGCATCCAAACGACGTGCCCGATATGCTTCGAGAATTGGGACAAGCGGTCAACCGTACCGAGCAAGCAGAGGTTTGGGCCTCCGGTATTGAAACGATGCTCAGCGACAACGAGCCGTCCACACATCGCATCGGTTTGCCTTTGATTTGGCATCAGCCGTTGATGGCGGCCAACGGCAACACCTACGCCGGAAACATGCTGACCTGTACGGGATTTCAGGTCCCAAAGATCGACCCTGATGGCACGGGCTATCCTGAAGTGGACGCCGCCACCATCGTCAACCACGGCATTACCGACCTTTTTCTTTCAAGCGAACCGCATGATTTCACCGTTGAGGAAGGTCAATCCCTGTTCAACGCCCTCCAAGGCCTGACACCCAACCCACCGCGGGTGCACCACATCGACGGCGAAGACCTCACGTGGATGGGCACTCGAACGTTAGAGGGGTTGAAACGTCTACGAGCGAAGTGGGCTCAGCATTGAAGCCCGTACTCGACCCGGAGAACTGCAAAGCGACGGCTTCAAATTACGCCCCAGCAAGGAGCCACCATGCGCCGGCTGCTCCTCGTGCTCGCCATGGCGATGTCAATGCTTCTCGCCGGTTGTTTTGGCGATGGAAGTGGAACCGTTCGTTCCGAACCCGATGCGTCCATTTGGGAGTCCTATCAACGGATTGACGCTCAGCCTCATGAAGTTGAGCGGATGTTCACGACCGTGGACCTGCGAACCAACGAAACCACCAACACCACGTGGGCGGTGTTTGATGCATCCTACGGTGGCAACTGCTGCGAGCACTACCTTGCCACCGACATTGACGGTCAAATCCTCAACATTGGCGGCGAATACCCGGTGTTCTCAACCGACAGGGGCCACATGTGGGACACCTACATCCCACCGGCACTTCCTGACGGTCAATGCCGAACCTTCATTCCCACCAACCCCGGTCAAGAAGGACTCGGAGAAGGCAGTATCGTTCAAGCCACCAACGGCGACATCATCTCAATGTCGTGGTTTCCCTACGTCGGAGGCGACCTCAAACTGGACAAATTCTACGCCATTCTCTACGATGCGTCAGAGGGTGAGTGGAAGTGGTGCTACAACCGTATCACGGAACCGTTCTACGACCGCTCCTGGCAGGTTGAGGTCATCGGCCCCATCAGTTCCTCTCTTGGCGATGGCGAATGGGCCAGCATCGTGGTGTCGAATTTCTGGCACCAAACCCAAAACGCCGGTGGACAAATCAGCGTGGACGGTTTGAACTACTATCCCTTCCAATTCCCCGACCGTGATGGAGGCGACCCTGTCATTGAACTCGACCTTGATTTCACAGGGGCCGACCTCCCCGCTTATTGGGACGTCAACAAACCTCACAAGGAAATGCGAGCCTTCTCGATGCCGAGTGGTGGCTTGATTTTCCCCTCCTACTACAACAACGGAAACGCCGCCTACATGGATACCACCCTCTCGTGGAACGAACTTGAAGTCCAATTCCCCTCGGAGTATTGCCAAATTGACCGAACGGGAACGCTGCACTGTGTGGCCAATGCGGGAACCACCTTCACACACTACATGTCCAAGGACGGTGCGCTGACCTGGTCCAACCACACGTATTCCCTTGACGCTACGGCCTCACAAATTGAGGAGTGGGAATTCCAAGCCAACGGCGAATTGGACCTCTTCATTCTCAACGTCCGATACCAGTCGACAGACGGACCCGATGTCGACACCGTCTACCACGTGCGTGGCTATTCCGAAGACATGACGCCTGACACGTTGACCTACATCGGACAAGGTGACCTTGACTCAACCTCGGGTGCAGGGAATGATATTCGGTTCGACTTCGCCTCACTGGCCATCCTCAACGACGGCGGCGTGGTGGTGGCTTACCATGATTCCACGGACCCCGACCCGCTCTTTGCGGTGGAGTTGGACCTTCCGGCCTGATCAATCCTCAATCGCAAACATCTGAAGGATGTCGCCAAACAGGGCCTTTGCTTCACCGGTGCTCTTCTCAACCAGCCGCTTCACGATGAGTTCGGGTGTTGAACGGGCGAGATGGTTTCGCTTTGGTGTGCGGTCAACCAAAAGTTCCAGATCAGCACCAAGGCCGCTGGCCTCAATGCCGTCAACTCGCAAATCCTCTCTCCCCGTAGCAGCAAGGATGGCTGGAGCAAGGTGCGTAACCAGCAACATCGTGGTGTCGGATTGAGCCTCTGCAGCGAGGAGCATGCCGGCGATGATTCGAGCCCCTGCTCCCGGTTCAGTGATGGCTTCCAGTTCATCGGCGAGAATCAATTTTGGCGTGGGGTCACTGACCACGGTCGCCAATTCTACAAGGGTTTGTTCCAAGGCCCCAGCGCTTTGGGTTCCACCGGCCTTTGCAAGAATGTGAAGGGCTTCCACCTTCCCAATTCGAGCGCTCTTCGCCGGCACGGGTAACCCCATGTGACCGAGGATACAAGCGTAGGCCAAGCACTCCAATAACGTGGTTTTCCCTCCGGAATTGGCCCCGGTGAGAAGAGCAAGAGATTGTTGGTCTTCCTTGATGGCGGCAGCACCCAGCCCGTAGGTCACGGGGTCGGGTTCCATGCCCAACAGGACATGCCGACCTTCCTCCAACCAAAGGCCATGGTCAACCAATTCTGGCATCACGCAACGGTCATGCTTGGCCCAACGAGCGAGGGAGAGCCATTGGTCAGCTTCGATGATTCGGCTCACCGCTTGTTCACAATGAGGTTTCAAAGGACCGAGTTGACGGGCGAGATTCACCAGATGCTCGGTTTTCTCCGCCTTCAATTTGGACTCAAGGGCAGCGTCGATACCGTCGATGGTTTGGCGGTCAACTTTTGCAGGCCATGTCCCGGTGAAGATATCGAAAGGGCAGCGTAGGCTGGCAGGCTCAAGGAAAGCAGCAAGTTGTTCCCTCGCCTGCTGCATCGCTTCTTGGATGACATGGCTCGTTGCGTCTCTGAGTTTTCGCTGGAAGGCGGTTCCATCGGCGAGGGCTTCGAGAAGTTCGGCCCCGGATAACGCCATCTTGGCATCGTTCATAGCGGATTCAACCTGCTGGTTGACCTCTTCCTCGAGTTGCTTGACCAATCCCCAAAGCTCGTCTTTGATTCGAGCCACGTCTTCAATTTGAGAAGCATCCCCCAACATGGACATCACCTCAGGTAGGGAGGTGAGCGGGAGAAGGGCTTGCTGAAGTTCATCCAAAGAGGAATTCTTCGGAAAGCGACCGGCCTTGATGGATTCAATGGCCTCGCAGAGAACATCGAGCGTCTTTCGGTTGTGCGTGAACCAGTCGATGGTCCGCTCTGGAAGAATCAGGGAGGGGTCGGGAGACGTGCCCAAAACCAACCAACCATCGGGGGCTTCCATCGGCGCACCGGAACCCAACCAGGAAACGGTTTTGAAAACGGTGTAGTCCTTCCATGTTTCCTGTTCCGTGGGTTGAAGGACGCGGCAGTATCGCTTCAGATGTTCAAGTGGTTCGGAGGAAACCACCACACGTTCGTAGCGTTCTTGCTTTTCTTTAAGACGTCCCAAATCCTTCCATGCCTCGCGCTGTTGCTCAAGCCAACCGGCATCCAACGCCATCGCCGCTTCGACCATCCTTCGCCGTGGCTCCGGGTCGGCGACCGGCATCAACAATCCCATGCGCTCCTTGGTGGCTGGGCAAGCGGCAAAAGACTGGATTCGTGCAAGCAAGGCTTGGTGGAGTTTCTGTGCTTCCTTGGTGGCGAGGAAGCCACCTTCACCGCCAGCGTAGGAGCGAGCCAGCGACAGCGCCCGCTTGACCGACAGCCCCTCAACCTCCGCTAAACGGCCCACATCGCCTGAAGCGAGCGTGGAGACCACGGCTTCTTCGGAACCGAAATGTTCCTTCATCTTGGACGCCATGCGTTCGGTGACACCGGGCAGTTTGCTCAAAACCATACGCGACATCGTTTGTCAAGGGCTTAAGAGGATGACGCTGGGGGCGGAGGCGGAAAGCCGTTTGAAGGAGGGTGAAACTGAATCCATCTATTGAGAATCTACAGAGAGCATTGGTGTGAGTTTCGGGTGTCGGCGGAGCAACATGGGACTAATTAGAGAACACATGGCGTCGATTGAAGCCGCAAGTTATGACCGCACATGGGTCGAAATTGATTCGTTGCTTGAACAAGCCGTTCAAGAAATGAAATCACAACGAGCGAAGTACAAACTGAGGAAGGTGACAGGGCCGAAAGCGGACAAAATGCGAGCCCTGATGAAATACACACGAGCCAAAGCCGTGGTTGACACGCTCAGCTGGACCATTGGTGTCCGCGGCCAGATTTCGCCGTTGGACGAGCCGCTCAAATCCTAAACTCAGCAGACCCGTTGGCCTTGGCCGCCGTATTCGATCATGGGCGCTTGGAAGAGGTCATCGCAGGTTCGCTTGACGATGGGGAGGGTCAGCGTGGACTCCGCCCAATTGAGGGTGTAACCGCCAACTGCCGCTGGAGAAGGCACGTAATCTCGACCGGTTTGGGACATGGTGATGACGATGGATTCACCCGCCTGGAGGTGGATGTCCATCGCCATGAATTCCATCTTACCGAGAACGGTTTGAAACCCAATGAGGGCTTCTTGGCCGTCCCGTCCACCTTCGTGGAAACGGAAATCCATGACCGCGTGGCCGAGACGAAGGCCGTTGCCGTCGGTCATCTCGAGATACCCGTGGGCACCGTTGGCGGTATGGGGCGTCACGGCGATGTGGAAGGTGGGCATACCGGCGATGAAAACATCCTCCTCAAACGGCCCGTAGGTCATGGTGATGGTCTCGGTGGTTGTGATCATGGAAGCCCCGGATGGATTGAGGTCGGCGGCTGAAATCTCGAGGTACTCCGTATCGGGTGCTGGGTAGGTCGTCTCGAAACGCCAGCCACCACGGTTGTCTTGCATCTCCACGCCGAGGGTGGGTGCCCGTCCTTCGCCCTTGAGGTACCAGTCAAACCAGTACAGCATCTCATCGGCCCAATCCCACCGGAGCGTGTAGGGGTAGGCCTCCAATCCTTCACCGCTTGGCAGAGCGCTATGACCTGATTTGCGGTCGGGGTAGTCGTGAGCCCATTGACCGGCCAAGGTCTTGATTTCAATGCCAGCCTCTTCGACGATTTGGTGGGTGGGGAAGGACATGTGGGGGTCGACGTTCCAATCTTGCATGCCTTGGATGATGTACACCGACCCGTTGTAATTCTCAATGACCCGGTCGAGGAAGGAGCGTTCGGTCCAGTAATCGTTGCCGGCGTAGGTCACCATCCCACCCGAAAGATAAGCTGCTGGTCCGTTCACGTAGCCTTCGAGGTAGCCCTCGCACAGCGTGTGGGC
>JASLVM010000024.1 GCA_030741355.1 Candidatus Poseidonia sp.
GAGATGATTTTACCTTGAATCAGTACACCATGTTTTTGATATAGGAACCCAGCATGGAAGACCACATGAACAAAGCCGTTTTCCTCGTTGTTCTTTTTTTGGCGAGTGTCGCTTCCCCGTTGATGACCTACGGAAGTGCACAATCTCCAGATGATGGGATGTCCGTGCTTCATACCGCCGTCAATCCCTCCAACAACAACACCTATCACCTCTTGACCGCTTCTTCTTGGGAGGATGCAGCCTCCTACGCAAGGTCCCTGGACGGGTTTCTGGTGACCGTTGACGATGAGGATGAGAACACGTGGTTGTTCGACACGTTCGCCTCATGGGACAATCAATCCCGACACCTTTGGACCGGGCTTTCGGACGCCGCAAGTGAGGGCGAGTACCGTTGGCACGATGGCACCCCGTTTTTGTACAGAAATTGGGGTGAAGCCCAACCCTCTCAAGGGGGCGACGAACATTTTGTTCACATTGCAAGCACCAACATGGGAAATATTGACCCCGGTTCATGGAATGATTTGGAAAACGACCCTCAGTACTTCCCTGTGTATGGCGTGGTTGAAATCGGCCCTGGGGCCGACTACGCTCTTCGGTTTGATGGTGGATCCGATCACGTGGTCATGGACCACAACGACGACTTGGACATGACCAACACGACTCACCTTGAACTTTCAGCATGGATTTACCCCTACCATCTCGAATCAAACCAATTCATCATGATGAAAGGTGATTATGGCTGGGGCATGTATTTGCAAGGGGAACATCTCGCCTTCTCCTCTGAATACAGCCTTTCACGCCACCCCGTCTCCAACGGCACCGTCGAGATGAACACATGGACGCATGTTCAGGTGAACGTCGTGGTCGGTGAGGGATACACCTTCCACCTCAACGGTGAGGAAGCGGGTGTTGTCTTGGACGACGAGGCCACCATCCCACTGGGGGATTTCGGCTCGAACGACTGTTTTGAATCCGGCGATGCGTGCGATGAATTGTTCCTCGCACGGATGGGTGCTGGGTGCGATTGTTCCTACTTCGAGGGTGTCCTTGACAACATTACGGTCCGAGCGGGTTCAAATCAAGCCGCGATGGATGTTCGATTGCATCTCGATTTCCCCGAGGGAGAAGGCGCTGAAACATGGGATTCCACCGAACTCTACATGGCCAGCATCGAGGGTGCAGATTGGGTCATGCCCGATGGAAGCATCGTGGCCCAAGCGGTTGAGTTGTTCGTTGGTGAAGGTTACGAGCTCGAGTACGCCGCAGCGGGAGATACGTTGCTGTTCTTCGTTGAAATTGAGGAATACACCCGAGAGTTGTACTGGTACTCCTACTCGCTCAAGTTTGGCGAAAGCGAGGAGATGACCGAATACACCGTTTATGCCCAAACCAATGAAATTCCAGATGAATGGAATCACGATACGGCATCGTTTGGTGAATGGGGCTTCCTCTACGATGCCTGGTCTTGGCCAGAGGTGGGCGTCATGTGGTTCACCATGGTTCTTGATTCCGATGTGGAGGAGTTGTACATCGAACTCGACGCCGATATGGCCGACCCGCCACCCACCTTGGACGACATGACGGAATTGAAAGAAAGCATACCGGTCACCAATCAAGAGGTCTCTTTCGACTCGTACAACAACGGGGACGTCAACATGAATTTCTATTACGTGAACGTCACCGAACCGCTGGCCGATTTGCGTGTGCGAACCTATGACGGACAAGGCAACGTCAACATCGGTATTTCGTATTACAGTCCTCCCGAACCTACGTTGTGGTGGGAAGAACCCGGTGATTTCGACGGAGGCGATTCGGGTAAAACCGACGGAACCGTAGCCATTATGGAAGCATGGTCAACGGGGCCAGGAAACGAAGAGGAAGTTCATTTGTTCGATGTTGAACCTGGACTGTATTACATCACGGCTTACTCCTTCCGCAATGCACGTTCGTTCACCATCGTGGCCGATTTCGTATATCCTCCGGAGAACGTCGACCCGGACGACGCCATCACCTTGACGCCGGGCGTTGAGTATGGATTGCTGAGCGGTTATGAGGGTCTTTTGCAGTACTTCAAAGTCGAAGTTCCTCAAGGCACGGAGCGTCTGGTCGTCGATTTGAGCGATGGGGCTGGCGAAGCCTCGCTCTTCATGAGGCTTGACCAAGCACCCACCACCGCCACCTATGACCATCACTCTACGGCGGATGGCGCCGATGACCGCATCGCCTTCAACGACCCAACACCCGGTTGGTGGTACATTCTCCTCACTTCAGAGTCAGCCTTTACGGGCGTAAACATCGTGGCTGAGTTTGCGGACCGCTATGTTTGGGATTACGACGGAACGCCATTGGAACTTTACAACGATGAACCGCTTGAAGGCATCAGCGTTGGAAAAGGTGGCGAGATCTTTTTCTTCGCCATGCTCGAAGAGCCAGGCAATCTGTTTTCCATTGAAACCTCTGGAGGCTCGGGAGATATCATGCTCGCCATCGATGGCGTTCAGTACGAAATTGATTTCTTTGAGGGCGGCCGCCAAGGTCCTGGATTTGGCATCGATGTCTCCACGGAATCCTTTGAGATGACGAGCGGTAAGGACGGTACCAATCACAAAATGACCGTTGAATCCCCAATGAACGGTCGAATCGACATCACGATGACGGGGTTGTCAGACTCGGAGGAGATCATGCTGGTCGCTCGATGGGATGAAACCGAATTACCCATCGACCCCATTGAACCCGGTGACGAGGAAGAACCCGATAGCGTGAACACATGTGTTGAAGGCACAACGGAATTCTTCAAGGACGCCGACGCCAACGATGATGGATTGTTGGATGTCCGAGAACTTGGTGCTGTGGACATTTCTGCAGAAGAAATGAAGGATATTGACCTGAACAAAGACAGCAGCATTGAGTACAGGGAAGCGTTGCAATTTGCTTGCACCTGCGATGTTGAATTGGAAGGCGTGTTCGATGAATTTTCAGTTGGCAGAGACGAAGTTTCCCTGTTGGCCTTGGAGGGCCACACGTGGATGAACGATTACGATTTCAGCCTCATCAATGTCAACGATGACGACACCATCGACCGAGACGAACTCGATTTGCTGACGTTGGTTTGCGAGACCACCTACGACGCCTTTGATGGCGATGGTGATGGGGTCCCTGATGAGAAGGATGCCTTCCCTGAAGACCCCACGGAATCAAAAGATACCGACGGCGATGGCGTTGGGGATAACGCCGATATTGTGGCAAGTGTTTCCAACGACATCATTTACGCTTCCGCCGGTGCGGTGTTCCTGGTTTTGGCTGGGCTGCTCTTTGGCTTCCTCCGCACCACCAAGAACCAGCGCGATGAATCAGATGTTTGGTCTGACGAAGACCGAATGAACGAGGCCATGTTTGGAAGCGAGGCTTCAAACAATTACGCCAAGGAACCGGTTGATTTTGAATCCGCCATCACCCCCGAATCCACTGTTTCAATCCCCGAACCCGTTTCCCTCGCAGATGCAAACTCCGGTGCATCCTCTACGGAGGGTCTGCTTGGCGATGACGCTCCCCATCCCGATTTGATGGGGATGATGTTGGACGGCATCGAAACGGTCGAATACCCAACGGGCAGTGGTGTCGTTTGGGTCAGAACCTCGCCAGACCTCCCTTGGGAACCCAAAGTCTAGGTAGAGAAGACATCATACGGATGGAGGCGAGGGGCAGACTTGCCCCTGTAGTGTAGTGGATATCACCCCGGCCTCCGGAGCCAGGAACCCGCGTTCGAATCGCGGCAGGGGCGTTTAATCTGAAACGAAGCCATCCCATCGGCGCATGTATTGAATGAAGGTGGGGCTCAATTTTGCCTCGGTGAGCGTCGCTTCATCAAATGGAGGTCGTTGTGGTTCGGCCTGACCGTCGGCGAGATAAGACGGCCAGTCTGGGTGAGCGATGCCCGCTCGAGCAACACCGACAAATTCAGCGCCTTGTTCAAAGGCCACCGCGGCTTCTTGAGCGTTCCAAACCCCACCGGTTGTGATAAGGGGAATGTCGTCGTCAAGCACTTCCCTGAAGTGGGAGGTGTAGGGTTGTTCCCGGCTGTTGACGACACCGGTTTCGGTGATGTCCCAACATGATACATGAACAAAGTCAAGCTCCATTGCATTGCACAATTCAAGGGTTTCCAATGCATCATTAAGTCCAAGACCGCAGGAACTCAAAACAGGGGATAGTCGCAGGCCGACCAAAAAATCTGGACCGGTTGAACGGCGTACTTCCTGAACAATCTCAGCCAAAAAACGGGTACGTTTTGTTTGATTGCCACCCCATTCATCTTTCCGCCGGTTGGTGGACGAGCCGAGGAATTGAGCGATCAAATACCCGTGAGCTCCATGAAGTTCAACGCCATCAAACCCGGCACGTTCACAAAGATTTGCGGCCCGGCCGAAAGCTCGAATCGTCTCCTCAATTTCCTTTTCTTCCATGGCCCTGCTTTTCCCTAGGCCACGACCGAGTTCATTGGCTGATGCAGATTTTGGCTGAAGGCCGGTCAATCGTTCAGGTGCTCGCATGCCGCCATGAAACAATTGTGTGAGTCCAATGCCTCCATGATTCTTGATGGCTTTGGCCATTTTCGTGAGTCCATCGAGATGACCTTCGGACCAGGTCCCAAATTCTCCTTCCCAACCCTGCCCGTCTTCCTCAACGTTCGTTGCTGCGGTCGTGACGATTCCAAACCCGCCTTCGCTTCGGGCTTCAAGCCATTGAATCTCGTTCTCGGAGAGCGTACCGTCGGGATGGCTTTGTTTGTTGGTCATGGCGGCCAAGACGGTGCGATTACGGACGGGCCGTGGTCCTCGCTTGAACACAAAGGTCTCCAAAGCGGGGTGCATGGTTTGACATCTCGCCCCCACTCATCATCATTTCCAACCACAGCGCTCATCAGTTGTATCATGGTCCACAGCTCACAGGCAGGCGTGATCTAGTGGTTATGATGGGAGGTTCCCAACCTCTCTACCCGAGTTCGACTCTCGGCGTCTGCATCTCAACGACGTTTAGTTTGGCGGTCTGAACCCGTCAAAGCCATGATGTTTCGATGCATATTTGGTAGCATCTCGAACATGATCAACGCCAACAAAAACATCGCGAAAAGGCTCACGAAACGGGCGATGTAACTGTGGCCAAATTCAAACACGCTCAATCCCCACAAATCCCATTGAGTGTAGGTCATGTGCATCCAGATGAGGCCAGCGTTTCTGAAAACATTCAGCACATGGATGGTCGGAATGACCAGCAACAACGCTCTCGTTCGCTTCTTCCATGACATGTTCAATACGGATATGGCTCCAATAAAGAGCACCATCGATTGAATCGCCGTGCATGCGAGAACGAAATTGATGCCGATCATGGTGCCGTCTGCCAGCATGAGTTCGGATTGAAAGGCGTATTCTCCGGAAAAGTCCGTGGCAAACCAACGATTTCCTTCCCATTCTTGCCAGGAAACCCGGCCTGATGGGTCGTTGACCCACGTTGTTCCGATTTCAATCTCTTGACCTGTGGCAAAGCCAAGAAACCAAGCTGACTGGGAGGCGACAAACCAAATGGCGAGCACGCTCAAATAAGGAACATACGAGATGAGAAGGTACGGTCCTCCGGCAAAAGCCACCGTTCCTCTCGCCCAAACGATGGCCTCTTTTCGCTGCTCTGTGGCCGTATGTTCCCACCATGCGGCAAGACAGCTGAGGGGAAGGGTCAACGCCGACATGACCGTCAAGATGGGATCGTCGTGCGAGTGATAGGTCCACGCTTGGGAAAAGAAGTACAGCCCGACCAAGATCCAACCCGCTTGAGCCCATCGAATCACCGACCGCTCTCTCCACCACCAGGCAACGCCGAGAAGTACCATGCCGGCCGCTCCAATGACGGTGGCCGTTTCTCGTTCGATGAGCACAAGCCGACCGAGGAGGTGATGCACTATCAAGGTCTCCAAATAAGAACAAAGCCCATGAGTCGCCAAGGAAACCCAGCCCCATGGACGGGGCCTTCGTGCAAATGGCACCGCTCCAAGCGTTCCATAAACGCACTGAATCCCCCGTGGCTTTCTTGGACCGTGACGGTGTGCTGAACCTTGGGAAAGCAGGTTACGTCAACCATCCAGACGAGGTTCAATTGTTGGAGGGTTCGGCGGAGGTAATCGCTGCTCTACGGGCCCAAGGCTACCTCATTTGCGTGGTTACCAATCAGTCGCCGATGGCCCGAGGTCTTTGGGGTCCTGAACGCTTGGAACTTCTCCATACTACGTTGCAAGAACTGCTTCTTGAGCAAGACCCTGAGGCTCATATCGATGCATTTCTCACATGTCCACATCGATACGAAGACCGTTGTAATTGCCGTAAACCTTCACCGGCGATGTTGGTTCTCGGTCATCAACTTCTTCGGTGCCAGGATGCATTGGATATTTCTCTGAAACCTCAACTTCACGTCGTGCCTCCACCTTCTGTTAACTGGTGGGGCTCGAAACCCATCCCTCCTCATCCACTTGATTTAATGGTCGGCGACCGAACTTCCGATATGGGCGCAGGTTGGGCTTTTGGTGCGAGGCTCTTTCGTGTGGCAAGGACGATTGGGCTTGCGCAGGTGAAGGAACGCTTGTCTTCACCAGACGACCCCGGAGATGATTTTCAACCGTAGGTGATGGTATGGCGTGGCTGGGTCTTGACGATACAGATTCCCTTGATGGGGGTTGCACAACGGCGACTTTTCACGCCTTGCTCGAGGGCTTGCCACCTGGGGTCACCGCAGGTGTTCCTCGGTTGGTTCGGCTCTGGCCGTTCGCTCAACGTCGAACCCGTGGCAATGCTGCATTGGCGGTTGAACTCCAAGGCGATGATGAGGCTTCGTTGCTGCAACATCTCGACGCTTGGTGGACGGAACATCTTGAGCCGTTGGATGGAGCGTTCGAGCCTTCATCCATTTCCGAACGTCCACAATCTCCTGCGAGCCCCGGTATGGTGTATTACAGCGAAAGGCCGGATGCCCAATATTACTGGGAGGCTGTGCGTGGAGAGGTTGAAATTTCCTCGGCCCCCATACCGACAAAGGCTTGGGGGGGGCACGGAAAAATCGGTGCAGCGGCTGCTGTTTCATGGCCAGGGGAAACGACCACATGGGAAGCCATTGCTTGGAGGTCAACCGAAGACACAAACCGTCAACGCTCCATCGACATGAACGCTCTTCTCGAAATTGATGGTTGGGAAGGTGTGGTTTTGTCAAGAGATCCTCGCAATGGGAGTGGTTTGATTGCACCTCGGGGACGCTCCCCTGTTCTTTTCGGCGTGCGGGGCACCAGTTTTACAGCGGCAGAAGCCGCCTGTCAACATTTGATTGAAGCCCCTGAAACCGAATCAGTGTCCGCTTGGCGAGTCTTCCAAACCAATCAAGCCAGCGGCGATCACCTGTCAGGTGTCCTCTCCTTGACCGTGAACGAAGTTGAAATTCATCCCGTTCGCAAACATGCGCATGTTCACACCGATGGTCCAACGCTCGTGTCCTACGCTGAAGGTGGTCCGGTAAATTCGCTCGCCCGGTGGCTGATGTCAGGGGATTCGATCGCTGTTGCTGGTTTGTTTCACCCCGATGGCAGTCTCCATGTTGAACGGCTCAAAGTCGAGTCGTGGGTGGCTCGCAACCACGAACGGCCGCTTTGTTCATCATGCCGTGTTCGCCTCAAGAGCATGGGCAAGGGTCAAGGTTTGCGGTGTCCATCATGCAAAGCACGAACGCCTGACGCGTGGGTAGATGTATCCATTCAGCCCCCCTTCATTGAATGGGTTGAACCGCCGATGGATGCGCGTCGCCACCTTGCTCGACCCCTGGCATGGGAAGAAGACATCTCCACGACGTGATTGTTGCAAAACCATCAAAAGGCCCGTCGTCCAGTTCAAATCATGGAGCCAGAGACCACCAAGAACATCGCATACGCCGTTATGGGGCTGAGTTTGTTGGCCATGGTGTGGTTCATCAGCCAACGCGCCATGAAAAACCGTTCCAATATGCTCGAATCAAGCGGACCGAAAATCGCTGGACAAGATGAGATGGATGGCGGTGCTCGAAATCCTCAACAGTTCGATGAGCCGGACGAAGATGCGCTCGATGAAATGGCGAAACTTCTCGGGGAAGACGACGATTCAAGCGACGAATCCTGAATCCTCGATCACCACATCGGTGGATGTGTCGCCTCGAACGAGAACCCGCTTGCCGCCATTCGTACCACGCCATAGTCGCCAAATTTCGTACCCTTTCTTCGTCATGGCGTCAGCCGAACGGGCGATAATCGGGTCGTCGGTTGAACCGCTCGCATCGACGCTCCCTTTCGAGATCAAGAGTACGGTTGCACGTTCGGGGGATTCTTTTGCAACCCGTTCAATGTGCTGGAGCCGTTCTGCAGAGATTCTACCGCTGGAAGAACACCAGTCGTCCATCACGATCAACCCAACACTCGGTAGCGATGTCGCTGCTTCGAGGAGCGCATCGACGGCCCTGTCGAATTTCCCGCCAAAATTCATGGCATGAAAGCGAGAACTCTCAACCAGTGAAAGGTGCTGGAAGAGTTGGGAAAACCTTGCAGGGTCCGGCATTTCAACCGATGCCCAGAGGACGCGTTTTCCTCGGTTGATGACATCGGCTGCGAGATGGAGGCCAAGGGTTGTTCCACCGGTGCTTCCCTCCACAGCGAGATGAATTCGGTCTCCGTTGGTGTCGAAATCAAACCGTTCCATGCCCCCTAGGCTGCGGCATCGGTGAATGAGTCTTGCGGCGGGTGTGAGGTTCGCAAGGGCTATGACCCCCATCCACCTCAGCGGATTCATGAGTGGCGAAGTTCGCAAGGGAGAGCGCATTCCACGAAGGGACCCTCCCGAGTTTGAGGAAGTCAACAGTTTTGCAGAAGCCATCTCCCGAGATGGTTTCATTGGAACAGCTCTTGACGACAAGAACCAGTACGGTCCAGTGGCGATGATGGTGTTGTTGCTGATCGTCGCAGCCATCACCGGAACGGTCATTCGATTGCTGGGCTAAATTGCCGCCCCATGCCTCGTTTGGAAAGGCAAATATCAAAACCTCGCTGGTGTGATGCTCGGCTATGAGTGAAGAGTCAGTGAATGTCGAGAGCAGGACTTCCTCCCAGGACAAACGCTGGACCATCATGGCGGCTTTGCTGGGAACCAACACAGCGCTCATGTTGTTTCAAGGCATAGAGCAGGCCAAAGATTACGTCGTCATCCGTGAAGTCGCCCTCGCCATCATCGCTGCAGCATTACCATTCCAAGCCATCTATTTCCTCATCTACACCTTCGTTCTTGAGCATGAGCAACGTCTTCCACCCGAACGTTTGCGAAAACTCGAGTTGGCATCTGCCCTTTGTCAAGTGGTCTCCTACGGCTCTCTCATCGGTGTAGCGATGATGTGGTACAACATGTCCTCGTGGGTCGGCGTTTCGTTCATCGCTTCGTCCATACTTGCTATCTTTTTGATTCGAGACGTCATGGCTCCCGTCGATGCGGGCGAATCGCCTGCACCCGATGCTGCTTGAGCGGCCTCAGGGTGCTCTGTGGCAAGGTTGAAGAATCGAGTCGGCCGCCTTGGAACATGGCCTTCTGTCCACTCGACTACCGCTACGGTTGCCAAGATTTCAAGCACATCTGGTCCGAACTTGGACGCCATGAACGTCAACTTGAGGTGGAGCGCGCCTTGATTTGGGCTCACTGGCAACTTGGCCGTGTTTCGGAAGAGGATTACAATGCGGTCGCAGCCATCGCAAATTCTGATGATGTCACCAAAGAACGTGTGAGCGAGATCGAGGCCGAGACACGACACGACATCATGGCGTTGACCAAAGCCATGGCCGAAGCGGCTGGAGAGGCCGGTTGGTGCATCCACCTCGGTGCGACGTCCAACGACATCGTCGACACAGCGGTCGGTCTTCAACTGAGAGACAGCATCGTTCTGCTTCGAGAAAAGCTCTGTCATTTGATTTTGGTTTGTGCAGATGTCGCAGAACGGGAACGAGACACCGTAATGTTGGGTCGAACCCACGGTCAAGCAGCCGTCCCCATCACCTTCGGTTTGAAAGCGGCCGTTTGGCTGGATGAACTTCGTCGTCAATTGATTCGATTGGATGAGGCTTCACCTCGAATCGCTGTTGGAAAATTCCTCGGTGCCGTTGGAACCGGAGCAGCCCAAGGCGAACATGCGAGGGAACTTCAGCGTCTGATTTTGACCCACTTGGGCTTGGGTGTTCCACTGGCCACAACGCAGGTTGTCGGCCGAGACCGCTACGTTGAGTACATTTCTTGGTTGGCCAACGTCGCCACCACCTGTGAAAAGGTTCTGCAGGAAATTCGCAACTTGCAGCGTTCTGAACTGGCTGAGGCCGGGGAAGGTTTCGATGTGAAAAAGCAAGTTGGCTCTTCAACGATGGCTCACAAAAAGAACCCCATCAAATCTGAAAATGCCTCCGGTCTGGCTCGTATCGTGCGCTCGTTCATCATCCCGACCTACGAAAACGCCTTGCTTTGGCACGAACGGGACTTGGCGAACTCCAGCAGTGAGCGATTCACGCTTTCACATGCTTCTGCGCTGCTTGAGGACGTGATGGCCAAAACAGCGGATGTTCTCACCAACATGTGGGTTGACCGTGACCGCTGCCTCGCCAACATTCATGCACAGAAGGGTTTGGTCATGGCCGAGAAAGTCATGATCGAGTTGGTCGACCATGGTGTGGCTCGTGATGAAGCCCACGAAGTGATGAGGGAGGCCTCGTTTGAAGCCGTTGCCAACGGGGAGGAACTCATCGATGTGTGCAGTCGAACTCCGACCATCTCAGCCGCCTTCTCGGCCGAAGAGTTGGAATCGATGTTCGACCCGCTAAATCACGTCGGTGTTTCCGGTGAAATCGTCGATGAATGTGTTGCTCTTGCACGAGCCGCCGTTCAATGAAACGACATGTGGCCACGAACACCGTCCCACATCACTTCACCTGCGACCTCAAGCCGACCACTCATATGGGGTCCTGCGACCACCAACGTCTCGTATTCTCCCCCTTCTCCCTCAACGTGAAAGCGGTAGCGGCGAGCGAGTTCTTTCAACCGTTCAAACGAAGAAGATGTGAGGACATGGCCGAGCCATTCTTTGTCCAAACCTTCCGCTGAAACACCGGTGATCATGATTTCAAATCCATGTTCGATCATTTGCTGAACATGGTCTTGACCGGATTGGTGCCACAGCGGCGTCCAACTCTTTACGCCGAGGCGCTCCGCCATACGCTCCAAGCGTGACTTTTGGTAGTCTGAACGAAGTGCGCCAGATACAAAACCATCGATATCAAGGGAAGAGAGGGCGGTCTCCAAGGCCTCAATGTCATCGGGCGTATCGCCCGAAGTCTGCACGTTAATCCAAGGGAGTTCAGCGAGTTCTGCTTGCTGTTCCACCAAATGGGTGCTCGGAATTTGGAACATCGGAGAATCATCGCCGGTGATGGAAACCGTGACCAATCCCTTCACGTCCCATCCTCTGCAAGTGGCCCACCACCATGCTGCGGCTGAGTCCTTGCCGCCAGATGAAAGGACAACAACCCGCACGACCCGTCCAAGCGCCCCACCTTGATGAGTTTGTTCGCCTCGTAGGGTTCATACAGGTCGGCCGGGAGGGGGCAACGGAATCGGCGAAGCACTCATCCAAGATGACCCTCATCCTCATAAAGTGTCAACCGAGCCATAAGAACGAGGTCAGACAATGCAACCAAGTGGAAGAGGATACGATCACGGCATCACAACATTCAGCCCGGACGGACGACTGTTCCAAGTGGAATACGCCCGCGAATCCGTTAAGCGGGGCACCACAACGGCTGCTCTCAAATTCAAGGACGGCGTCGTCCTCGTTTGTGACAAGCGCATCATCAGCCGCCTTATCATCCCCGAATCCATTGAAAAGATGTTCAAAATTGACGGCCATGTTGGTATCGCTACTTCTGGACTGGTCGCCGATGCACGCCAGCTGGTAGCACGTGCTCGAGTTGAGGCTCAAATCAACCGAATCACGTACGGTGCTACCGTCCCTGTGGATGTTCTGGTCAAGAAAATCTGCGATTTCAAGCAGTCGTTCACCCAGTACGGAGGTTCCCGGCCGTTTGGTACGGCTCTGCTCATCGGCGGCGTCGACGACAACGGTATCCATCTGTACGAAACAGACCCCTCCGGTGCCTACCAATCCTACCACGCAGGCGCCATCGGTAGCGGGCGCAACACGGTCATCGAGTTCTTCGAAGATAATTGGAAAGAGAACATGACCTTGAATGCGGCTATGAAACTCGGTTTGGAAGCACTTCGCTCGGCCAACGATGCTGAACTGAACCGTGAAGCAGTTGAGGTCACCGTGGTTGATTCAAACGGTTACCGTGTCCTTGACCGCGGTGAAGTCAACAAGCAAATTGACCGCCTGAAACCCCTCGATGACTGAGGGTTAGGTTGAAGGCTCGCTTTCTTCATGGGGCAACTGAGTGATGACATGGTCAGTCTTGATGATGCCGTTTTAGCCCGAATGGAAAAGGGCGGTAAGCGATACGAGGTACTCGTCGATCCGTCAATGGTCGACGCCTTCAAGGAAAATCCTGATGCCATTGACATCAATGATTTTCTTGCGATGGACGAAGTCTTTCACGATGCTCGAGGTGGAGAACGACCGACAGCAGAAGCCATCGAAAAGACGTTTGAAACGCAAGATATTGTGAGCATTACCAGCACCATTTTAGAAAAGGGCTCCATCCAGTTGACGACGGCTCAACGAAAACAAATGGTTGAGAACATGCGTCAACAAATCATCCATCACATCCACTCCCAGGCCGTCGACCCGAAAACCAAATCTCCACATCCGAAGACACGTATTGAGTTGGCTTTGGAAGAATCACGGTATTCGGTTGACCCGTTCAAGCGTCTTGAAGAGCAGGTCAAAGACGCCATTTCCAAACTCAAACCCCTCATACCACTGTCGTTTGAATCGGTTCGTTTGGCTTTCAAAGTGCCCGGTTCGGCTTACGGTTCCGTGTCTCAATTCCTGCGCTCATATCAACAAAAAGAGGGCTGGCTTGAGGACGGTTCTTGGGCTTGCGTCGTTGAATGTCCTGCTGGGATGAAGGGTGAACTCATCGGTCAAGTCATGCGCAGAAGTTCTGATGCGGAAGTCAAAGAACTCGGTTCTTGAACGCCGTGGCTTGAGGGTGCCCTTTATCATGGGTTGGCGAGTGGGCGCATCCGGAGAGAAAAGAATGTCCCAAGGTCAAGCCGGCGCCGAGCAGCGCCTAGTGACCCCGGGAATGGCCATTGGGCCATCCACCGGGAAGCGAGCAGGCAGCGGAATTATCGTTGCCGAAGAATCCTTCATTGCCACGCAACTTGGATGGTTGCGTGAGCGTAACAACACCGTTTCTGTTGACCCGATCAATGCGGCTTACATGCCCCGCTCTGGAGATTTGGTCGTCGGTATCGTGGCCGAGGTTCGAAACAACCTCTGGTTCATGAACATCAACGGTTCCTTCCAAGGTTTGCTGCCGATGTCGCTGGCTCCATGGAAAGTAGAATTTGGAGCCGCTCGCCAGCACATGGATGTTGGTGATGTCGTTCTCGCACGTGTGCAGGAAGTCGACGAATGCCACAACGTGGTCTTGACCATGAAGGGCGTCGGTCTGCGCCGATTGAACCAAGGTGCGGTTGAATCCATTCCTGTTCAGCACGTTGACCGTGTGCGCGGTGAAAACAACGCCCTCCTTCAGCGAATGAGGGATGCATGTGATTGCCGAATCATGGTCGGTGAAAACGGTCGAGCGTGGATTGAAGGCTCCTCTGAAGGCATCTCATGGGCTCGTTCAGCGCTCCAACAACTTGTCCAAGAAGGGCACTCCAAGGGATTCGAAACGATTCTTAACGAAATGGAAAACAAAACGAAAGGTGATGCATGATGGGTGGATATGGAGACGTACAATTGCTTAACGACGACGGCAGCCGTTTGGACGGCCGTAAGGTGGATGAAATGCGACCGGTTTCGATTGAAGCCGGTGTGTTGCCAGCTGCCGATGGCTCCGCCATGGTGACCCACGGACTCAACGTGGCAGTAGCTGCAGTTTACGGGCCGATGGAAGCTCACCCTCGAAAGATTCAGCGCCAAGACCGAGCCGTGATCGACGTTCGATACAACATGGCACCGTTCTCGACCTCTGACCGGATTCGTCCTGGTTTCAATCGCCGTTCCCGAGAGATTTCCAAGGTGACGGCCGAAGCACTGGAATCCGTGGTTTTGGTTGAGCGCTATCCTCGCTCGAAGATTCGAGTCGAGATCGAAATCCTCGCCGCTGAAGCAGGTACTCGATGTGTGGGTATTACCGCTGCTGCGGTGGCCCTGGCTGATGCGGGCATTCCCATGCGAGACATGATCGTGGGCGTCGCTTCCGGTAAAATCGAAGACACGGTGGTTCTGGACCTCGACAAGGCGGAAGACAACTACGGTCAAGCCGACCTTCCCGTGGGCATCTTGCCCAACACCGGTGAAATTGCGTTCCTGCAGATGGACGGAGATTTGTCTCCTGATGAATTCGACTTGGCCATGGAGTACAACTTCAAAGCCGCTAAAGAGATTCACGGCATCATGGTTGACGCCTTGAAGCGGAAATACGATGGAGGTGAGGCCTGATGGTTGAACTCGTCCCCGCTTTGTTGCGACAGGAACTCGCCCGTTTGGCCGAGGAAGACAACCGAATCGACGGCCGCGGTCGTTGGGATGCACGAGATGTTTCGTTGGAAACGGATTGCTTGTACAACGCCGAAGGCTCTGCCAAGGTCGTTATCGGTGGTACGGTCGTTTACGCTGGAGTGAAGTTTGAACTTCGAACGCCATGGCCAGACCGTCCAACCCAAGGTTCCTTGATGTGCGGTGCTGAGCTCCGTCCGGTCGCTGGTCGAAAATACGAACCCGGACCACCGTCCCCTCAGTCCATTGAGTTGGGTCGCGTGGTTGACCGTGGAATTCGTGAATCCGGTTGCATCGATATGGAGAGCCTCTGCATTGTTCCCGGTGAGAAGGTCTGGGGCGTCATGATCGACATCCACGTTCTCTCCGACCAAGGCAACATCTTCGACGCTTGTGGCCTTGCAGCCATCGCTGCTTTGCGCACCGCCGTCGTCCCTGCTGAACGCTTCGATGTTGGTGAAGACCACAAGCTTCTGGTGAATGGTACTCCGATTATGGCCTCATTCACACGTGTTGGTGGTCGCTTCGTTCTCGACGCCAATGAGGAAGAAGAACTTGGAGGCGATGAACGCATTCACATCACACTGGGTGATGAAGGACATCTCCACTCCCTACAGAAGGGGCTAAAAGGGGTTTTCACTCCCGCTGAGTTTGCCGAGATCTTCGATGTGGCACAAAAGCGATGCGTGGAACTTCGAAAACTCGTGGCAGAAAAGGAGGGGAACTGATTGGCAAAGCGAACCCAGAAAGCGGGTGCAACAGCACGATTTGGAGCACGGTACGGTGTATCCGTCCGTCGTAATGCAGGCTCGGCCATGGCCAAGCGCTCCCGCAAGTACACCTGTCCTGTCTGCCAATATCAGAAGGTCGAGCGCCAATCCGTCGGTATTTGGTCGTGCAAGAAGTGCGGCCACACCTTTGCCGGTGGTGCTTGGGAACCGTTCACCCGTGCTTCCGACGCCAACAATCGTATTCTCCGCCGATCTGTAGATGGTGCAACCACCGCCGATATGGCGTTCATCGCACAAGAAGCTGCCATGAACTACGAGCGTGAATTGGCGAACCGCCCCTCGCTCGAAGAAGAAGAGTGACCAAGCTTTGGTGGACCTCATGTGGCATCTGTCACTGACCGTTCAATCACGAAGCATCAAGGATACGCAAGCCCTTGCCGCATGCTTGGCGACCGACTGTTCCACCGAGTGGCTCGATGAACAACGGTTCTCCATTGAACTTGAGGAGTCTTCCTGCAAAGACCTGCGGGCGATGTGGAACACGCGCCTTCGTGGGCTGATTGCGACCGATTCTGTTCTGCAGGTCTTCGGAAAGCATTCTTGAACCTCGGCCTGCTGCTTGGTAATGGTGAGTCCATGGAACAACTTGACCAACTACAACTCGTCGTGGCAGAAGTCCAAGCAGCACGTCAGCAAGTGAGCAGTGTTAGAGCCCAAGTTCAGGAACTTGAAGGCACCATTGCCGCCGTTGAATCCCAACCCGATGGATTGACCTTGCATCGGCAAATGGGCGGTGTACTCATTGAAGTGGCTGACAAGGAAGGACTCGTGAGCGAGTTGCGTGAAACACTCGATTCCCTTCGAGTTCATCTCGAGCGTTTTTCAGAGCGTGAGAAACAACTGATACAGACCTATGACGAACTCAAGCAGTCCCTCCAGGGTGCGCAAGAATGAACACTCCTCAGGCGTCTTTCTCCGAAGAGCTGCTTCGGCTCCACGAGTGGTTGACACAGGCCACCAACAACGGGCCGGTGGCCGTCATAACGGGTAAAAACGGAGACATGGATACGATTGGCTCGGCCGTTGCACTTGCAGCCAGTCATCCAAACATGTTGGCTGCCGGCCTTCACGTGGGTCGCGTTGCACAGCGGATGATTGAACGCCACAAGGCGCCGTACCGTATGTTGAAACCGACAAAAACTGGATGGCCCAAAAATTTAGCCGGTCTCGTGGTGGTGGACGCAGCGGCTCCCGACCAAACCGGTTTGAGTTTACCCGACGTTCCACTGTGTGTCATCGATCACCACGCAACGGACGGTTGGTCCCTTGGCCCCGACGACCTTCGCTTGAAGTGGGATGTTCGTTCAACGACGGAAGTTGTTGGACGCTATCTTCAGGCTCATGCACCCCAAGCCCTCACGCCGCCGGTCTGTGAATTTCTGCTTGCGGGTTTGGTCACCGACACGGGTCGGTTTCGACACGCTGATGCGTCTTCGTTTGCCACGGCTTCCATGCTGATTGAACGAGGTGGGCTTGACTATCAACACTTCATACAAGACATGGAAGACACGACGCTGTCGCCCAGTGACCGAGGAGCGGTTCTTCGCGGTCTTCAGCGTGCTGATACAACACAAGCAGGTCCTTGGACGGTGTTGAGGACAACCGCAGGGACGCTTGAAGGCAAAGTCGCCTCAATGTTGAACGGTTTAGGCGCCGATGCTGTGGTGGTGACCCGACATCGGAACGGTAGCACCCGCCTTACGGTGCGAGCACCCCGTACGAGCGTCATCGCAGGTCTTCACTTGGGTGAAATCATGAACGCTATGACGGCCTCCATTGGAGGCGAGGGTGGCGGCCATGACGGGGCAGCTGGGTGGACGGGCGATGTCGATCCCATTGAAGCAGAAACCGCCTTTATCGATGCCGTCGCCCGAGCACCACGGCGAGAGGTGATTTGATGACGACCATTGAAACTCCGCAAGGACCTGGCGTGTTCATTTCCCGTTGGCGAACAGAAGGGCCAGTGGCCAGCGATGTTCTTGTACAATGGAAAGATGAACTTCAGTGGCCTTCGTGGCTCTCGTTGGCTGAAGCGGCTCTGTTCATGGATGCACCTGAACTGCTCGAAACCATGTCGTGTCATCTCTCAAAGGGCGAACATGCTGTGCTTGGTTTGGTTCGTCGCCGGTGGTTAGGAGACACCCACTTGGACGAAGCCATCGAAACGGCTCTTGACATTGTCCGTTCACCCGAAACTCGGGACTTGGCCCTCGAAGGACGCCTTCGAATGGAAAGGGGGCTTGCTCGCTTTGAAGCGGGTGATACGGAAGGTGCGGAAGAGGATTTGACCTGGGCAGAAACCCGACTAAAATCCGTGGCCAAAGCCAGCCGAGACCACGACCTTTCGCTTCTCAATAAGGCGGCGTATCATATGGCCCAAGGTGAGGCTCTCATGGCCTTGCAAGTCTACGGCGATATTTCGAGAAAAGCCGGCCATGCCCATGAAACGATCGCCATTTCAAGATTGGGAGCCAGTCGAATTCGACAAGCCCTTGGGCATCTCTTTGATGCTGGAAGGCATGCATGGAATGCCCACAAGCACGCGATGCTTGCCTCACAGACACAAATGGCGATCGAAGCCGGGTCTCTGTTTCTGGACTTGTCCATCGGCCATCAATCGGACACCGCAGAGCCAATGCATGTCCAAGTTGAGAATGCACGACCGTTGGATCTTGAAGATGAACCCCCGGTGTTGATGGTTCACCCCGATGACATCAACGGCGTCTTTGAATGGTGTTGCGAACATCTTCAACCGGGTTGGGGTGGGTCTGAACGCCCGGATGTAAGGGCCATGTTGACCTTGGCTCATCGTCTTGACCGAATGGAGCGATTTTCTTCGTTGATGGGCCAGCCAGAGACGGTCGAGGACCCGATGCTGGCGGCGGTGGCTCAGGCGTGCGCTTCAACACCGGATGAAACCGACGCTTGGGGGCAACGCTTGTCAGAATTAACCATGCCTTGAATCACGATGAAAAAAATCGAGCAAGGTCCTCAAATTCCTCAACGGTCCAAGCCTTTACCGGTGGTACTTCAGACCACCATTTCACCGATGCCACCTTTTCATCGTCAACCCCCCAATCTCCGGTGGACGAAGATGAGACGCGGACGTGAGCCACCCAACCCTTCGGATAGTAGTCCTTATTCCAACGCACAATGGTACACTCAAGCCCGGTTTCTTCTCGAACTTCTCGCACCAATGCTTCATCGGGGCTTTCATTCGCTTCGAGGTGACCTCCGGGGATTTCCCATCCTCTCTCAGGATGTTCGACAAACAACACCTCGCCTCCTCCGCCCATCGGGGTTAATTCCTCTCCCTTTCGAGTGACCCATGCCAACACGAATACCGGTGCATTGGTCATCGATTACACCATCTGTGATTGGATGTTTTCGAGCCAAGCCTCAGCCCATTCTTCGCCGGATGCTAACAGCCGTCGTGCAAGGAAGAACGCAGCTTGCAGGTCGCCCTGTTCAATGAGATGAGACAGTTTGGCTTCATCGGGATGGATGGGCTCTGCGTCGGCCGGTTCTTCCATGACGGTGTTGGATTGAGTCGGGGTGGAAATTCGGTCCGTCAGCGATTGCATCCCTTCGAGGAAGGCCTTACGGTGGTTGATGGATGGACCCGACCATGGCTGCTTCTCACTTCCATCCATGTTTCCTTTGAGGCGTTCCAAGAACCGGTCGCGTTCCTTGAGGTGTGGGCGAAGTTGCTGAACTTGGTCATAACACGACCAGGCCTCGTCGATTTCGTTTCTTCGTTCGTGAAGTCGGCCCATTTCCAACCACAATTCGTGGTTGATGGGTCGGTGGGCGAGAAGGTGTTTGGCGAGGTCGATGAAGACCTCTTCATGGCCTGCTGTGCGTAATCGCTCAAGGCGACGTCCAAAGACGATGTTCGCACGTTGGTCTCTGAAATCGAGACGGCGACAGCGCTGGGCGAAATCGTTGATACCGGATTCGCCTTCAATGTTGGAAATACGTTCCCACCAAGCATCCGGGTCGAGAGCATCTCTAGAAAAGGCTGCTTCCAACAATTCTCTACCGACCTTGAGGTAATCGATGCCGCTCAACTGCTCAAGGTTTTCAGGATCCCTGCCCAGGATCACGAACACGTCTTCCAAAACAGCGTGCAATCCTTCAGCATCCTCGTTCATGACTTTCAGTTCAGCGAGGTAGCGCCAGTTTCGTTCATCCGTGAAATCGTGTAAAATGGCTTGACGGGCATTTTGCTCAGCCCATGCCATGTTTTCTGCTGCCCTTGTCGGGTCGGCTTTGGCGAGTTTTGCGAACTTTTGGGCCGTTGACCTGTACCGGTTACCCAAGTTCCTCCTCGGATGTTGCAGGAGGTCCTGGCTTTCAGACATCTGTTCACCTCACTGCACGGACATGAAACCATCTCGGTTAACACCGAAATCGATGGTGGCATCGTATCCAATCTTGGACGTTCGACCGTCCTCGTATCGGGATGGGTCGAGCGAACTGCCCCGCTGATTGCTGAGGATCATCGTGTCTTTATCGGGTTGCCATCGTGTCATCATCGCCCACTCAACACGGACGGGGTCGGTGATGTCAATGTCTTCGTCAACCACCGTGACGATTTTCATGCTCTTGTGGCCGTCAAAGGCCGCTTGTATCGCCTTCATACCATCATCAGGGTTCTTTTTGCGGATTTTGAGCACCGCTCCCAACCAACCACAACCGCCCTCGGTCATGTGAACATCGAGGCATTCAACCACCTTGTTGACGGCGGATTTGATGGTGGGTGCACGGGGTAAACCCATCAAGGTCTTGTGTTCTGCCTCTCCGGGAATCAAGGCGTGGAAAATTGGATTGTTTCGGTGTACAAGGCCATCGATTTCGATGACAGGCTCTTGACGTACATCATCAACGGTGCCGGTGATGTCAACATAAGGTCCTTCATCGTCATCTTCTAGGGTGATTTTTCCCCACCAAACATACTCTGCATCGGCAGGTACCTGGACACCGTTTGGCAGTTCTACCAACTTCAGTGGGCTGTCGTAGAGTTTCTCGTGAAGTGCGGCGGCGATGGTCAATTCGTCGATGTTTTCGTTGAAGGACATGGCAGCTGCCAACAACACCACGGGGTCAGGTGCATTGACCACGGCGACGTTCACTTCCCGTCCCTCTTCCCTGGCGTTCATCACCATCGTTCGAAGGTGGCGAGGCACAAGGCGGACGACCAAGTGGTTTTCATCTCGGAGAAATTGTCGATGAAACGACACGTTTCTGATGCCGTTGTCCTGAGCGATGATGATGCTGGCGGACGAGTATCGGCCGCGGTCTTGGGGCCAGTGATGTGGAATTGGGATGCGACGGAGATCGACTTCCGATGCTGTGTTCTCAAAGCAGGGTGCCTCTTCTTTGTCAACTAAAACGGGCGTGGAGGGTTGGCCCATTGCCCAGCCGAGCGTGTCAATGTAGGCTTCCGGTTCAATACCGATGGCTGCGCAAAGCCGGTCTCGTGTCAACATGTTCACGGCTGCACGGTGGCCGGGGCATTCGGGAATGTTCTCAAACACGGTCATGGCATGTCCGGACGCTCTTGAGTGGTGGAGCATCCCGTGAATAAGGCTCACTTCAGAGGTTTCCACCGTTGCTGCACCCAAATGGTCGCGGAAGGCCATGACCCTTCCACAGGGAGGCGTTGTTTGAATGTTGTTCATGTATGGTGAGGGGCTCGCGCAGTTGTTCCTAATCAAATGACGCCGCCTTAGATTGGGTGGTCCAAAGGGATTTGATTAAATAGGGGCGGCAAGTCGGCGAAATGCTTCAATGAGGTGACTATGATGGGCAGAGGACTCTTCGCAGGTGCTAAGATGGCAAAGGACCGACAGAAATTCCGTTGGTCGGACCGTCGGTACAAGAAGCGCATGCTCAAGTCTCGAGCCAAGCACGACCCGCTTGCTGGGTCCACACAGGCCAAGGGTATCGTCGTTGAAAAAGTCGGTATCGAGGCCAAGCAACCGAACTCAGGAATTCGTAAGGCCGTCAAGATTTCCCTCATCAAAAACGGCAACAAGTTGACCGCTTTTGCTCCCGGCGACGGCGCCATCAACTTCATTGACGAGCACGACGAAGTCATGGTCGAAGGTATCGGTGGACGCATGGGTCGTTCATACGGAGACATTCCCGGTGTTCGATACAAGGTCATTCAAGTGAACGGCGTTTCGCTGGATGAAATGGTTCGAGGCCGAAAGGAGAAGCCAGTCCGCTGAGGTGATGATGATGAGCGATGCAGATTCAGATTCAGATGTTGTTGAAGTCAAGCCCATTGCAGGCATTGGTACCAAAGTGTTCGGTAAGTGGGACGCTTCGGAAGTCACTTGTCGAGATCCCGGTCTCGCCCCTTACATCAACTTGACAACCGTGGGTGTCCCTCACACCGGCGGTCGCCACGCCAACGCATGGTTCGGCAAGGCCAAACTCTCTGTGGTGGAACGCTACATCAACAAGCTCATGCGAACCGGTGCTTACACCGGTAAGAAAATGGGTGCCATGAAGGCCTTCGAAGGTGCGCTTGACCAAATCGCAGAGCGCTCTGGCAACAACCCACTGCAAGTCTTTGTTGACGCTATTTGCTCCGCTGCACCTATGGAAGAAATCACCCGAATCAAATTCGGTGCTGTCTCACAACCAAAGGCTGTTGACTCCTCGCCTTCCCGTCGTCTTGACGTCGCTCTTGCCAACCTCGCCAAGGGCGCTCAGCAAGGCACCCACAAGTCAAAGCGCACTCTGAAAAACTGCATCATCAACGAACTGAACAAAGCCAGTGAAGGTGATGTCACTTCCTACGCCGTTGGCAAGAAGGAAGAATTGGAGCGCATTGCCGCATCTGCTCGCTGAACGGAGCGAGGAAACGCCGCCACTCTGTTGGCAGAAGTTTCATTGTCTTGTTTCATGAGGCATTGGCATGGCCAAAACCATCTTCGTCAAGTTTGTCTCTGACCCAAGCATAGATCTCATGAAGTCCATTGTTGGTTTGGCCTGTGCTGCTCAAGCCGTTGAAGACGGTCATGATGTCCGTGTTTTTTTCGCCGCATCAGGCGTTCGATGCCTTGACCCAGCCTTCTTGAACGAATTGGAAGGCGAGATGGGTCCATCCTCAACCATGATTCATGGTTTTATGGATAAACTTCTCTCTGGTGCTGATCTGCACTGTTCCTTTGGTTCAGTAAAGGCGGTACTTGGCCACGAAGAAGGGGATGGTGCTCTGTACGTTCCGGACGACAAGATAGCCTGGAGTGGACCCCCCGGAGTTATCGCACTCGCTACGTCATCTGACGTGCAACTCGTGTACTGATTCACCGGTCTCCTGCGAGGCACTTAAGAACCCCTTTTCAGTGGGCGAAGCAACGAGAACACGGTGGTAACCATGGGACGCAAAGAAGACAACATCAAAAAGGCCACAGAAGTCATGCACGTTCTTCCTCAAATCAGGAACTTGTGCATCGCAGCTCACATTGACCACGGTAAGACCACGCTGTCAGACAACCTGATTGCCGGTGCCGGTATGATGTCCAACGAACTCGCTGGTGCAGCCCGTGTGCTGGACTTTGACGAGCAAGAATCCGCTCGTGGTATCACCATCAACGCCGCCTCCGCCTCAATGGTCCACGCCGTTGATGGAACAGACTATCTCATCAACCTCATCGATACACCGGGTCACGTTGACTTCGGTGGCGACGTAACCCGTGCCATGCGTGCTGTCGACGGTTGTTTCATTCTGGCTTGTGCCGTTGAAGGCCCCATGCCACAAACCGAAACGGTGGTTCGTCAAGCTCTGAAAGAGAAGGTGAAGCCTGTTTTGTTCATCAACAAGGTTGACCGCCTCATCAACGAGTTGCAAGTCACACCCGAGGACATGATGGCTCGCTTCACGGAGACCATCAAGAAGGTCAACAAGCTCATCAAGCAATTCGCTCCTGAAGGCATGGGCAAAGCCTGGCAAGTCTCTGTTCAAGATGGAACGGTGGCCTTCGGCTCAGCCTACCACAACTGGGGTATTACCGTCCCCTACATGGCCAAGTCCGGTATCTCGTTCAAAGAGATTTTCGAGTACTGCAACAACGAGGACCAGAAGACACTGGCTCAAAAAGCACCGGTCCACGAAGTTCTTCTTGACATGGCCGTGTCCAAACTCCCTGGCCCTATTGAGGCTCAAAAGTACCGTATCCCAAACATCTGGACGGGCGATTTGGAATCTGAAATCGGCCAGGCCATGATGAACTGCGACCCAGAGGCTGAACTCGCCATGATGGTCACCAAGATTTGGATGGACCCGCATGCTGGTGAAGTGGCGGTTGGCCGTGTTTACTCTGGCGCGATCAATCAGGGTGAATCTGTCTTCGCCATTGGTGCTGCAAAGCCGGAACGTGTACAACAGGTTGCCATGATGGTCGGCGGCGACCGAATCACCGTTCCCAAAGTTGTGGCAGGAAACATCGCAGCTGTAACCGGTATTCGCTCAGCGGCTGCTGGTGTGACGCTTTCACGAGACAAGGACTTCACGCCCTTTGAAGCCATTCGACACTATTCTGACCCTGTGGTCACCGTCGCTGTTGAACCCAAGAGCATGAAGGACTTGCCGAAATTCATTGACGCTCTGCGCTCTTTGGCCAAGGCCGATGCCTCGTTGCAAGTCACTACGAACCAGGAGACAGGTGAAGCCCTGCTTGCCGGAATGGGTGAACTCCACTTGGAAATCACCGTTTACCGTATCGAGGAAGAACAGAACATCAAGGTCAAGGTTAGCCCACCTATCGTTGTTTACCGAGAAGGCATTCAAGGGTCCAACCGAGGACACGCTTTCGAAGGAAAGTCTCCAAACCGCCACAACCGTTTCTTCTTTGAGATTGAAGCCCTTCCTACCGAAGTGGTCGCCGCTCTCCGCTCGGGTGAACTCGGCGATGGACCTGTGCGAAGCAGCGATGCAAAGGCCGTTGGAAGCAAGTTCGGCGAGTACGGCATGGACAAGGACACGATGCGTAAGATCTACGCCATCAAAGGAACCAACGTCCTCGTGAACGACACAAAAGGTATCCAGAACCTCCACGAAACCCGTGAACTCATCATTGAAGCCTTCAACGAAGTTTGTGTCAAGGGACCCGTTGCCGACGAACCCGTCCAAGGTATGTATGTCCGATTGGTTGACGCCAAACTCCACGAAGACGCCATCCACCGCGGACCTGCTCAAACCATCCCTGCCGTTCGAAACGGGATCAAGGGCGCCATGATGCGTGCCAAGACGGTTCTTCTCGAACCCATGCAAAAAGCGTTTATTTCCGTACCAAACGATTGGCTCGGTCAAGTGACTCGTGAAGTCACCACTCGCCGTGGCATCATCGAAGACATGCCGTCCGAAGGCAGTGTCACCACCGTCGTTGGTGTTATTCCAATCGCTGAAACCTTCGGTTTCTCCAACGATATTCGTGCTGCATCACAAGGACGAGCTGTTTGGAACACCGAGAACCTTGGTTTCGAAATCCTCCCGCCACAATTGTTTGACAAAGTGGTCGGTGAGATTCGACAACGCAAGGGACTCAAGCCCGAACCAAACCCCGAGTCGTATTACGCAGACTGAGGTTCGTGCATGGCAGGCATCGTTTGTGGCCTGCATGTCAACCCGGAAGGCGGTGTACCGAAGCATCCAGTTGAATCGATAGAAGTTTTGACCAACGGTTGTAGTGGTGATAAACAAAACGACACTCGCCATCACGGAGGGCTTTCCAAAGCTGTGTGCTTGATGGAGGTTCGGATCATGGAACATCTCCAGGCCTTGGGTCACCCCATCGAACCGGGAACCACGGGCGAAAATCTCTTGATCGACGGCCTTGAAGTTGGTTCCTTGGATGTGGGTGTCGAACTCTTGGTCGGTCAAGTACGAATGACCATCACCGGTGATGCGCCACCCTGCAAAACCATTCGAGCATCCTTTTCTGAGGGCGAGTTCAAGGCCTTGAGTCACAAACTTCGGTCGGGTCAAACCCGTTGGTACGCCAGTGTGCAAGAAACCGGAACGGTACGGCTTGGAGACCCCGTTGAAGTACTCAATGCAGGCGAGCCAACTGGAAATCCGTGAGTTCTCGCAACGCCACCATGGCAGGGTTGACCTCGAGTCGGTCCAAGCAGGCATGGGCTTTTGCGTGGAATTCTTCGGCCATCGTTCGTGCATAATCCACGGAACCCAATTCCGAAAGGGCAGCTAAACCATCCTCCAATGCTTCCGGGGCAACATCCTCCCCCTTTCCGAGAACATGGAGGAGCCGCTCCTTTACTGGCCCATCGGGTTGGCGAAGGGCATGAATGATCATCAGTGTGCGCTTACCTTGCGCAATATCGCTACCTGCCGGCTTGCCAAGCGTGGCCGAATCGGATAGGACATCGATGACATCGTCCATGAGTTGGAAACAGAGGCCAAGGGCTTTACCCCAATCGGCCAT
>JASLVM010000025.1 GCA_030741355.1 Candidatus Poseidonia sp.
GCTGATGCCTTCCAGCGGAGCAACGAGCACCGCCTCGGTCAGGACGGCGAGCCCAACACGCAAACCAACGTCAATCGATTTCTCAAGGTCGTATCCCTGCTCACGAAAGCCTCGGGCGACGGATTGTGCGATGATGATCGAAGTGGTTTCTCGGTCGTGTTCGTCCAACAAAGCCCGAATATCATCGGCGACTTCGTAGCCCTCCAAATGCTCGATGAGGAGTTTTTCTGTTCGTCCCGCCAAATCCGATGCACGGGGAATTTCCACCCGGTCTTTGTGGTCGAGACCGAGTTGCCGAGCCTGTTCTGCGATGCGATACGCATCGTCGGCTCGCTCGTCGAGCCACTGGTGGTAAGCCAGCATCTCTCGCTCCAGACGTTCCAAATCAAGACCGATGAGGGGGTTGCTTTTCCCCACTTCAGCGGCCTGCTTCGATTCGGACATGTTCACTCGCCCCTTCTTCACCACGACCCTTTATCATCAACACGGTGCACTTGGATGGAACCACCCTATGAACGGTTTAGCGAAGGAAAGTTCATGTCATGACGGCCAAGGAAGGTGTTCATGGCCGTTCACGATACCGTTCGCAACCATCCAGACTGGCCTCAATTGGCGCGCCTTGTTCACGAGTTGGCGTTCTTGGACGGCGGCGATGATGCGGCGTTCACCCTTGCCAGTGGACGTCAATCTCGCTGGTTCTTTGACACCAAGCCGGTGATGATGCACCCGCAAGCAGCGAGCATGATGGGTCGTTTGTTGAATCTACGCATCAAGGCCTTGGGTGCAACGCTTGTGGGGGGACTTGAACTGGGCGCAGTACCGTTGACGGCCCTTGTGATCGCCTCGCCCGATGCCGCCGATGACCTTCGGGGCTTCATGGTCCGAAAGTCACCCAAAGGACGAGGAGGGCGGAAAACGAACAACCCGCCCGGCATTGAAGGCACCTCGTTGGAGGGCGGCGGGGACGTGGTGATCGTTGAAGACGTGACCACAACGGGAGGTTCTTCCATCGTGGCCGTCGAACGTATTCACAACGACACCGCCTGCAACGTTGTTGCAGTCATCAGCATTCTTGACCGTGAGGAAGGGGCAGAAGCCGCCTTCGCTGAAGCCGGTATACCGTTCGAATCCCTGCTGACGCGGTCGGATATCGTCGCCTTGTGAGGTGAAGACATGCATCGCGTCTTCAATCCGTCCGACGTCTCCTCCGACGGACTCGTAGAATTCGCCCAAGATGCTACTGCCCCCAAAGGCCTCCTCTTCTATCACGCCAAAGAAGGGCGGCCCCTGGCCACGCCCTGGCAGGTGGCGGCCTTGCGGGCTCAGGCGGTCGCCAAACACACCTTGCCCGATGGCGTGGTCTTGGATTGTGCCTGTGGTAGCGGCATCCAGCTCGCAGCCTACGCCTCCACGCTCCAACGACCCGTTCTCGGGGTTGAGTTGGATGAAGAACGCGCTCGAGCCAGTGCCGTCAACCTGCAAACCGTAGCGACGCACGCTCAAGCCGAACAAGCAGACTGGTTTTGCGAGAGCGCCGTGCTGGCCGGAGATGGAACGGCGGCGGAGGGCGTACTTGCTGCTCTTGAAGCAAAGGAGACCACCGTGGCTTTCCTTCACCTCGACCCGGCTCGACCTCGCAACAGCAGAACCCACGCTTTGGAGGAAATGCAGCCGCCCCTTCACACGGTATTGACGTCGTGGGCACCGTACTTTTCCCCTACAGCCGAAGGCGCTGCGGCCCTCTTGGACCTCTCTCCTCGGTTGACGGCTGCTCAGCGGGCAGAAGTGGAAGAAATCGTGGACCATGTGTGGCCGGGAATTGACAAACTTTGGGAGTGGACCTCGCGAGGTCGTGGCCGTGTAGATCGTTTGGCATTATGGCTTGGTGGCATCGCTTCGGAAGAAGTTTCGCGTCGTTTCGTCCGGGTCCCGCCTTCACTCGCCCAGATGCCGTTGGTCCTTTCCACAAAGGAAGAGGAGGAGCCCCTCGTATGTCGGCATCACCCTCCCAAACGCGGCGAGCATGTAAGCATCCTCGATGCTGCCCTCATCGAGAGCGGCCTTGTCAGTACGTGGCTGGCCAAAACAGCACCCGAGGACCAACTTCGGTGGGCTTCCACCGAAGGCAGGCGGCCCCAAGTTCACCATGACCGGCCGCTCCAGATGAATGACGATGATTCATGGCTCGTTCAAGCTACGGGCAAGGTGGTTGAGTTGCTGACTTTTGCTCTCGACGCAACCACCGTTGACCGTTTGGTGGAGATGGCGCTCGAACATCGGATGGCCTCGGTGAAACTCCGCTTCGACCTCGACCCGGCGCTCCAGCCGGTTTTACAAGGCTCATTGGACCGGCAATTGCGCCGACGACACGGTGTTCGGGAGGGTTTTGTGGCTCGCCACCCGGTGGCCGATGTCTTGCTGCTTTGCGTTTCTCCAGCAAAGGATGAAGATACACCCTCCATTTGAAGGCGATTTCACGGCTCAGTGGCGCGAATGTCATCATCGCGGTCTTGATATATGGGAGGTTGGTCGGAGGGATGCGTGACACTGTGGTGTTAACGTTGAGGGAAACGATATGGCACGACCGAAGGATGAGGACCTTGGTGATGACTTTTCATACATTCTGCGTATGGCAGATACCGACATGGACGGCTTGAAGCCGTTGGCAACCGCTTTGACATCGGTCAAAGGCGTCGGTGCACGCACCGCCATCCAAATCTGCAAGAACACTGGATTTGACCCCTACAACCTCGCCGGCTTCCTCAACGCCGAGCAGCAGGAAGAACTCCGGGTCGCCATTGAATCCTATGCAGAAAAGGTCCCCTTCTGGATGCTCAACCGACAACTCGACCTTGAAACCGGTACCGACATGCAACTGACGGGCCAACAAGTTCGTTTCACGTTGCAAGACGATATCGACCGTCTTCGTACCATGAAGTGCTACCGTGGTGTCCGCCACGCATCTGGCAACAAGGTTCGAGGACAGCGCGGCCGCTCAAACGGTCGTGGCGGCCTGACCCTGGGTGTCAGCCGAAAGAAGTGATGAGGAGGAATCAAGATGGGAGAGCCAAAGTTTTCACGACCCAAGTACGACACACCTTCCCACCCGTGGAAGGCTGACCGAATTGAAGAGGAACACGCCATTCAAAACAACCACGGCCTCAAGAACATGAAGGAGATTTGGAAGGCCAAGTCCCAACTCCGCCGACATCGACGCCAAGCCATGCGCTTGATTGGAAACGTCGACACCTCGGAAGGCCACGGCAAGCGAGAGCGAGAAGACCTGCTCCGCTCCCTTCACCACAAGGGACTCATCGAATCCGACGCTGACCTCGGCGACATTCTTTCGCTGAGCACCGAGGACGTCCTGAACCGACGCCTTCAGGCTCAAGTCTATTACAAGGGATTCGCCTGCACCATGAAGCAAGCTCGTCAGTTGATCACCCACGGTCAAATCTGCATTGGTGAACAGAAGATCACCATCCCTTCTTACGCCGTCAGTCGAGACGATGAAGCCGAACTACGCTACCATCCTGCTTCGCCGCTGAACGACCCCAACCACCCCATTCGAAAGGCGATTGAGGGCGTTCGAGAAGCTGCCTCCTACGAGGAAGACGAAGTTGACCCCGAGGCCACCCCGGAATTCGCTGAAGAAGTTCGAGAAGCCGGAGAAGCCTCGACCGCTGCTCTTGAAGGAGGCGATGAGTGATGGCCCGCAAAGCGATTGTCAACATCTTCAGTTCCTACAACAACATTCTCATGACGGCCACGGACTTGACCGGTGCCGAAACCATCACCACCTGCAACGGTGGAGAAGTGGTCAAAGCTGGCAAGGACAAGGGCGGCCAATTCGCTGCCACCCGAGCCGCTGAACGCATGGCAGACGCCCTCAAGGACAAGGAGTTCAACGAACTCATCGTGAAGTACCGAGCACCCGGTGGCAACCTGTCCAACAACACCGGACCCGGCGCCCAAGCTGCCATCCGTGCCCTCACCCGTGCGGGCATGACCATCACTCGAATCGAAGACGTCACACCCATCGCTCACGATGGAACCAAGAAGAAGGGTGGCCGACGTGGCCGACGTGTCTGAAGAAAAGGTGATGAGATGAAGACCGAAGTTGTTCAAGGCTGGCCACAAGGCCACGAAATTCGCATCCTGATCAGCGATACCAACGCAAGTCAGGTGAACGCCATTCGACGTGCACTCATCGCTGATGTGCCCAAGTTGGCCATCACTCGAGTCGACTTCTCACAAGGCGTCACCCAAGACAACAAGGGTGAAGTCGTTGAATCTGTCAACGTTCTTCCCGATGAAGTTCTCGCCCATCGCTTGGCCATGATCCCCATCCCCACCAACCAGGATGAAGGCTTGGTCTTCCCCGATGTCTGCCAGAACTGCATGGATGTCGTTGAGAAGGACAAGGGTTGCCCCATGTGCCAAGTGTTGTACACGCTGTCTGCTCGAGGCCCTGCCTCCGACGCAGAAGAAGAATTCAAAACCGTCTACGCCGGTGATATCACCACCATCTCCGACCCTGTGTTTGACATTCTTGATGAGCACAAGCAAATCCCTCTGACCGTTCTTGCCAAGGGCCAGTTCTTGGAATTCTACGCCTTTGCCGTCCTCGGACGAGGACGCGACCACGCCAAGTGGTCCCCCGCCGCCGCCGTCGGTTTCCAACCGCAGAACATCGCGGTCCTCAACAAGCCAAAGAAGGCCAGTGTTCTTTTCAACCTCGGTTTGACGACCACCGATGGCAAACCCATTGACGCCAAACTCTTTGGAAAGGACAAGAAATTGACCGACATCAACCACGTGATGGACCTCGAGAAGGCCCTCCACCAAGTTGGACCTGGTACCGGTCGTGAAGACGACTTTGATGATGCCATCACCCTCGAACCTGTAGCCAACGCCTACGTCTTCTCCTTTGAGACCGATGGCAGCCTTGACCCGGTCACGGCGTTCAACATGGCCCTTGACGAACTCAAGACCCGCTTTGACAACTTGGGCGAAGACTTGGCTTCGGCCCTCGCTTGAAGACCTCAACGCGGGGTTCATCAGCCATCACCGCCTCGCCCGGTTTGATGACGTCCACGACCGTTCAGCGTTGCGGCGGACACATCACGCTCTTGTTCAGCATTGACAAATCCAATGCCTTGATGCGAAGCCAAGGAAGCAGAGGTGCAGGTTTCTCCATCGACCATGGGGTAGAGGTTGATGCTTCGCTTCATCGTATGGAACAGGACGATTCATGGAAAATGAGCGGCATCACTCCGGGTCGACCAGACCCCGTGTTGGAACCAAAACCCTCGATGATCTCGGTTACCAACATGCACGGCGAACACCTTGAGAACACCGATTTGTACCTCGATTTTGTTGAGGCCTGTCGAGAGGCCACGTTGCTTCGACCTGATGAATGGCTGGAGGTGAACGTTCAATTGGAATGCCCCACCAGTCAAGGATTCGGTATGTCAGCAGCCGGGTTGATTGGCCTTGGAAAAGCGGTCCATGCCTTGACGGAGCGTGGACGATTGGTCCAGTATCTGAAAATAGCCCACCGAATAGAAAGGGCACACGGCGCAGGACTCGGAGATGTGCTCGGCGCCGCTGTTGGTGGTGTTGAACTCCGATTGGCTCCCGGCGCCCCTGGGTGGCCGGGAGAAGCGGTGGGTTTTGCCTGCGATGCAGAGGTCTTGTTGATTTGGAACCCTCACGAGGAACGCCACACAGCGACCTACATCGACGACCCGAACTGGCAACGGTCAATCACCGCTGCGGGCAATGCCTGTGTTGACGCTTTGGCCTCAACGCCATGGGAAGCCGGGCAGTGGCCCGATTTGTTAACCCAGTCTCGAGTGTTCGCTACGCAGTCGGGTATGTTGGAAGAAGAAGAGCGCGCTCGCCTCTACAAGAGTATCCTCGAAGCCATTCAATCCATTGAGGCTCAAGCCACCCTTGCTGTCCGCCTGTGCATGCTGGGAAGCTCTGTTGCGGTGTTGCCCCGCCGATTGGACACTCCTGCAGATACAGCCACCTTGCAGGCCGTTGCTTCGAAGGCCGAGGAACTTGGCTTTGCGACGATGACCACGTCGATTTCTGGACTCAATCCCCAGCTGTGAGCGCCGAGAGATCAATCGGTGCGGCATCCAACATCAACACGCCGGGAAGGAACAAGTTTTCCGAGAAGCCATGGCGGAACATGATGGCTCCGCTGCCCCACTCCTCGATGTATCGATTCATTTGTTTCTTCATTTTCTTACGCTGGAATTCCACATCAGCACCGTAGAAATGCTTGGCATCAATCCATGCAACGGGTTGATCGTTGATGTAAACGTGGTCGAGGAAGAGCAGGTCTGGCGTACGAACGGGGCGGCCCAGCAACTCAGATTGCTCTTTCACCATCTCGGGTTGACGGCGTAGGCGAATGCCCTGAGCCTCAAACCAATCAGCGAGGATGTCCTCGAACAAATCAGCCTTCACTTGTGTCTCAGATTGGTCGACGCTTGACACTCGGTCTGCCGCTTCAGCGGCTTCAAACTCATCTTGTTCACGCTGTTTCATCGAGGACGGGTTTCGGAGACTGTCCTTGATTCGTTTCTTTGACCAGCCCATGGCTTCAAGCACGACCCTGAAGATGTTCATGGGCGGGAAGTCGTATTTTTTGGACAGCGCCACAACAGAGGTCCCTGAACGGTAATGACGAGCAAGTTCACGGGCTTTGGACTTCAACTTGTGATGCGAGTACACCGTCTTTTGCTGAAGCAAAGCTGAACGAAGAGAGAGCGCTTGGTCAAGGGTCATCGCCTCGCCCTCCAGTGAACTCGCGATTTCATCCACCCGGTCATCGTTCAACCAGCCAAAATCTCCGCGCTTGACGACAAAGGACGCCACGCGTTCCTCTGCTTTGAGTGGAACAGGTTCAGGTTTCCAAGACAGGTGAAAGGTTCGGGGCGGGTCCATCTCTTTGGGGAACGCCATGGGAAGAGGTGACCGTTCGAATCTTGCCTCAGCATCTGCGTTCATGGAAGCGATCTCTGAGGTAAAACGTTCCATTTGAGTGGAGCGTTTTGGGCCTCCGTAACGGCGCTGCGATGAAGAGCGTCGTCGCTGATTGGAAGACCGACGCGGCCGAGGCGATTCACCCATGATGCACGATTTGCGGCGACACTCAATGAAGGCTCCCCCGCTAATCGGCTACACGACGGGTTCTTATGCAAGAGGCCGATGGTGATTCATGCGTTTCAAGGTGGTACTTGCCGGGTTGGCCGTGTGCATGCTTCTTACCTTCCCTCTCTCCTCGATAGCGTGGCAACCTCAGCCCAGTATGGCTGAACCTCAAGCGGTTCATTTGACCTCGGAGCAAAACGAAAGCGGTTGGTTGGCCAGCGCTGGAGGTTCAAGCTACGAACGCATAAACGGCATGGTCGCCCTTCCAAACGGTAGCATGATCATCGGTGGAATGTTTGAACAATCCATTGATTTTCACGGCGATGTCATCGGCTTTTCCAGCGAAGACTCATCCTTCGGTATCGATTTCTTCCTCGCTTGGCTGGATGAGAACGGTACATGGACCAACACCGTGTCAGGCACCAGCACAGGTTTGGACGGCATCGACGCCATGGACCGACTCAGCGATGGGACCGTTTTGGTGGCCGGTACGTTTTGCGGCATGACCAAGGGCGACCCTTGCAACATGACACTTGGGGCATTGGAACCGTTGAACAAAACCGATGATGAGCATGAAAATGCAGTGTTTTTGGCCGCCATGAACCCGTTTGGAGAATGGATTTGGGCGACCTCGTTTTCCAATTCGTTCCAAATGTCGGTCATCGATTTGATGGTGGTTCAAAACAATCAGATTCACCTCGCTTTGTTGCATCGGGATTCGTTGGCTGCCGGCGGAGACATGGCACCGGGGAGTATTTCCGAAGATTCCATTGCCATTCTCGTTCTTGATGAAAACGGAAACTACCTTCGCATGAACACCGTCTTCTCAAGCGAGAATTTGGACAACACCGGTTCGCTTTGCATGGACTACTCCGGACAGACGTATTTGGCCACCACTTTTGTTGACGTGGTGAATTTCGGTGACCACCCCCAGAGCAGTGTTGGGGGCTCCAATATCGCCGTTGGCCAGTACAACTCCGGCGGATGGCTATGGTCGTCGAGTGCTGGCGGCCCAGGTGATTCTGTGGTCACCGATTGTGCGGGACGGCATGACGGCGGCGTGGCCATCACCGGAGATTTCCTTCAGAACTTGACCTTTGGTGATGTCGAAGTCGAAGCCGCTGTTTGGGTTGACTTCTATGAAGCCCATCTTTCTTCCAACGGCACGTGGTTACACGCCACCGGCTTTGGTGGAGACGGTGCTGACCATGCCGTTGCGCTTCACCTGACCGAGCAAGGGGATTCCATTATCGTCGGTAAATCCAGCGGCTCCCTTACCCTTGGTGAGTTCGCACTGAACGATATCGACGGCATCAACGACGGAAACCACCACGACGTGTTTCTCGGCCAGCGACAAGCCAACGGCGATTGGGATTGGGCCATTTCTGGTGGCGGACAAGGCGACGATATTCCCGACGGCCTCGGCATGAGTGCAACCGGTTCACCGGTGGTGTCCTTCATTTCCAACAATGATGGCACTTTTGGCACGCACGCCTTTGACCAACGCCAACAGTACGACATGGGTCTCTGGTTGTACGAAACCGACCTGGATTTGGACGGCGTTCTTGACGGCATTGACAACTGCCCAAAAACGGCAAATAACGACCAGGCCAACTTGGACTTCGACCCCTACGGTGATGTCTGCGATGACGATATCGACGGCGATGCTGTGCTCAATGAAGAGGACGACTGCCCGACCGGTGATGTGGGGTGGGCTGCGAACAGCATCTCCGACCATGACAGCGACGGTTGCAGAGATGCTACCGAAGATGCTGACGACGATGAAGACGGCATCTTCGACGATTACGATGCCTGTCCAAAGGGACCCATCGGCTGGGTATCCACTTCTGAAAATGACATTGAATCCGATGGTTGCTCGGATGAAGACAACGACAACGACGGTTTCGTGGACCAAGCAGACAACTGCCCAAGCATGGCCAACCCGACACAAGCCGACCTGGATAACGACGGCGTTGGTGATGCCTGCGACCTCGATAAAGACGGCGATGGCATCTCGATTCCCGATGACAACTGCCCCAACGACATCAATTCATGGATTTCGTTCAGTTGGAACGATTACGACGGCGATGGCTGTTTGGATGAAAGCGCCGATGAGGACGATGATGACGACGCCGTGATCGATGTGAACGATGCATGCCCTCTGGGTGAAAAGAACTGGGGAGACCAAGCCGAAACCCTTGATCACGACGGCGATGGATGTCACGACGATGTGGAGGATGATGACGATGATGAAGATGGCATCAAAGACCCGATCGACCGATGCCCACGAGGACTCATCGGTTTAGCACAGGCAGGACAGGATAACGACGGCGATGGGTGCATCGATGCGGTTGAAGACGACGATGACGACCAAGACGGCGTTCTTGACCCGCTCGACCGATGTGCGAACACCGACCCCTCGGAACAAGTCTCCTCGGATGGATGCAGCCAATACCAACTTGACGATGACAAAGATGGGGTCTTCAACGCCTTCGACTTTTGCTTGGATTCACCTCTCAACGCCGTTGTAGACGAGCGAGGATGTGGGGCTGAAGTCCTGGCCCCGGCAGGTGATTCGGAAAGTGGAGGGTTCGGTTTGGCCGGTATGATGTTCTTGCTCACGGGCGCCATTGTGGTCTATGCCATCTACCTCAACAACAAGCGCCCTGGTCCTCCGTTGCCAAAACCGCCGGTTGGTTTCGAAGCACCGCCTCAACGTCCACCGATGGATGAAGAAGCCTGATCACGCATAGACGACGGCTGGGGACAAGGGCATGGCCGAGCCGGCTCGCCCCGTATCGTCATCGGAACTTTCTCCCACCACGATATGAACCTCAGCCAATTCAAGTTCGTCAGCGATGAAGGCTGAAGCCGCTGAAAGAACCGCTGCTTCGTCCATGGCAGAACAAAGAACCTCTCTGGAAGCATCGTCCCATTTGAAGACTTGAGGCAGCATTTTTTTGCCCCAAAAGCCCATCATCTCGCCCATGCGTTCGCCTTGGGCCAATGGAAGTTCTTTCAACACCGGAATGAACTGTTTTGGATGACCTCCCTCGCCGATAAAGGCCAGAGCTGCGACCGCCATCTCACGCTTCCATGCGGGGGTTACCACGAACGTGGCTTTGGTTGCTGGTCCACCGAGATGCCGTTCAGCAACGATACGAACTTTACGTGCTTGGTCGAGAATATCCCGAATGTATTGCTCTCCAGATAGCGTCAACTGCTGCGATTCACTCAACGGTTCTGGCAACGTCAAACGGCTCCCAGCAACCAATCCAGAAGTGGAGGAGAACGACGCCCACCACTCTTCCGCCAAGTGGGGTGTAGAGACCGAAACCATCTGCGCCCACAGGGGGAGCCAGCGTTCTGCAACAGCGGGATTACCACCGCCGCGGCGAACATACCAGTTGATGTCCTTGATGACATCGTAATGGGACAACTCGACCGCTCGACGAAGGTCATAGGTTTCCATGGCGGTACCAAACTCGTGGAGGCGTTGAGTGAAGCGTGCATCAAACCACTCGTCCATGACCGTTGGCCCTTTCGACCAATCCATGAGTTGCTGAGGCATGGTTTGCATTTGCAGCATCACGCGATGATTGGCATCGAGCGCTGCATCCGACCAATCCATGCCCGCCGTTGGATTGGCGGCAAAGAGGATGAACAGGCGCACGGTATCGGCGCCGTAGCGGTGAATCATGTCCTCTGGCGACACCGTGTTTCCGAGTGATTTGCTCATTTTTGCAGAGCGTGAACCCAATTCTCCATCGCAATGTGGACAAGGTGAGCCTTCGTAGGAGGTGGAAAGCGTAACACCGCAGGATGAACAAAACGGCGCTGATTTGTTGACCATCCCCTGGCAAAGGAGTTCGTTGAACGGTTCATCAACCGTGGTGAGGCCCAAATCTCGCAAGGCCTTGGTCATGAATCGAGCGTAGATGAGGTGCATCTGTGCATGTTCGATTCCGCCGCAGTAGAAGTCTACCTGCATCCAGTGGTCAGCGATCTGTTTGGCAAAGGGTTGGTCGTCGTTGAGGGCGTCGGTGTAGCGGAGGAAATACCACGATGAATCCATGAACGTGTCCATGGTATCGGTTTCACGGCGAGCTTCATCGCCGCACGTTGGACAGGAGACGTTCAAGAAAGACTCTGAAGTTTCCAACGGGTTCCCTTGGCCAAACACAACGTCCCGCGGCAATTCGACCGGCAAATCCTCCTCTGGAACGGGGACGACGCCGCACGATTTGCAGTGGATGGCAGGAATAGGCGTGCCCCAGTACCGTTGGCGAGAAACGAGCCAAGGTCGGATTTTCCAGTTGATGGTTTGATGGCCGCGTCCTTTGGATTCAAGCGCCTGACAAACAGCGGTTTTAGCCTCAGAACCGTAGAGACCATCAAAGCCTTCCATGGGGCTGTTCACCATCCAACCGAGTTCAACTTCGGCCTTCTTGACGGGAGCCGCTGCATCACCGTTCTCTGACATGACCAAGACCCGATGAATCGGGATGTCGTATTGCTGGGCGAAATCAAAGTCACGTTCATCGTGAGCAGGCACGGCCATGACCGCCCCTGTACCGTAGGTGGCGATCACGAAATTCCCGAACCAAATCGGCACCTTTTCACCCGTCAACGGATGAACAGCGTACCTTCCAGAAAACACCCCTTTCTTCTTGTTCATGTTCTTGATTCGGTCAAACTCGGAGGTTACGGCCACTTCGTCATGCAACGTCCTCCACGCCTCTTCATGTTCCGTACCCGAAACCAACGATTCAGCGAGAGGATGTTCGGGCGCAAGGGTGACAAATGTAGCACCGAAAAGCGTGTCTGGACGGGTGGTGAAGACTTCGATGTCCTCATCCGAATCAACGATGCCAAACAGAATGTTCGCCCCTTCGGAACGACCGATCCAGTCCTGCTGAAGGGATTTGACGTTCTCAGGGAAATTGATGGTCTCAAGCCCGTCCTGCAGTTCTTGACCGTAGAGCGGGAGGTTGAGGAACCACTGGCTCATCTCTTTTTGAGTGACGGGGCCGTTGCACCGCCAACAGCGTCCGGCTTTCACCTGCTCGTTGGCAAGGACGGTGGTGCAGGAGGTGCACCAGTTGACCGGAGCGAATTCCCGAGTCGCCAAACCGCTTTCCATAAATTTCGTGAAGAACCACTGGTTCCATTTGTAGTACCTCGGATCGTGACTCTTGAGCGTTCGGCGCCAATCGTAAGAGAAGCCCATGCGTTTGATTTGAGCGGTGATGGAAGCCATGTTACGTTCGGTGATATCGTGAGGGTGGCCGCCTTCCGAAATCGCAGCGTTCTCGGCTGGCATACCGAAGGAATCGAAGCCCATGGGATAGAGGACGTCAAAGCCCATCAATCGCTTGAATCGGGCCACTGCATCGCCGATAGAATAGTTTCGAACGTGCCCCATATGCATTTTTCCCGAAGGGTAAGGGTACATCTCGAGACAGTAGAATTTGGGGCGTTCACCGTGAATGTCGGCATGGAAGAGCCCGGCGTCGTCCCACTTTTTCTGCCAGCCAACCTCGTCAACGGGGGTCGTTTCTGCTGACATCAAGACTCACCGTCCACTGGACATACCGCCCGACTCGCCAACACGCTATGAAATCCACGCTTCAATTTTCCACGAGGGACGCACTTCAAAGGGCGTCTTCGTGAGCGAAGTCACCACTCGTTTCCAATAGGAAAATGGCTTCTCTGGTGAGTTTGTATCGGTTCTTTACACCCATTTTTCGGCGTTCGACCAGCCCGAATTTTTGGAGGGTGCGAAGGTGATGAGAAATCAATTGCTGGCTCTTTTCCAATCGCTTTGCCAGTTCCGCTTGGGTTGGGAACTGGCCCAAGCCGCCGTCTTGGTCGAGAAGGTTCAGGATCTTCCCTTGCAGGCTGTTGGGGTCTGGGGAAAGCGGAGGCACCGGGAGGTCTTCCTCTCTGGTGTTGGGGTGAAGTTGGTTGGTGAGCGGGTAGAAGCGTACGAGCCGCCCGTCATTCTTACGCCAAACATGTTCCTCGGATTCAAGAACCCTCAAGTGATGCGTGATTTGGCCGTTGCTCATCTCAAGAGCGCTCATCAGCGCACGGAAATGACAGCCCGGGTTGGCCGTGAGATACCCCATCAACCGACCGCGTTGGTAGCGGCCGTCCGTGGTTTCGTGCGTCTTGCCAAGAAGGCCAAGGAACCACAGGCCCGCCACCGTTGCGGGGAGGCGAAGCGCTTCGTTGGTGGAAGCGGCGACCACGAACAACGAGAGCAGCGAGGCCGTAACGACAACGGAGACGACCGCAATCACCGGGCTGGCTTGGTTGACGGTCGCCACGTCTTCCACAGGTGCAGCGACGGCAGGTTCTTCTTCGACCAGGAGTGATTCTTCCATGCGGACCTCAACCACTTCCACTGAAGGTGCAAGGAAGCCTGCGCAAGCAGGTGAAGGCTCGGCTGCCATGACAAGATAGAGCCCTTGAACTTCTGAGTTGGGTGTCCAGGAGGGGAGGGTTTTGGCGTTGGACAGCAAATGGGTTTCCTCGCCGTTGTCCATGACATAACACAGGCCTTGTTCGGTGGTCAACCCCGTCCATGTGCCGAGGAGTTCAAATCGCTCAGAGGTCTCTTCCTCTACTGCTTCCTCAACAACGGTCTCGCTGAAATCTTGTGGCCAAGAAAACGGAAGCGTGGTCGTGGCCGACGCCGTAGAAAGAACGGTGAGTTGGAGGGTGTATTGGCCGTCCGGAACCAAGGCTTCTCCGTCCTGCACCAGGCTGATGTCAAGCGGGTCAAATTGCAGCGGTTCATCGTTGGACGGCAAGAGAATCTTTCGCCCGTCGAATGCATCGCACAAGGTCTGGAAGCGGTGGACAACCTCGTTGTTGGTGTTGAGGAATTCCACCTCGAACGTACAGGGCTGCGCCATTCGAAGGTATTCATTTGAATCGCTGGACATCAAGGATGCCACCTGGAGGGTGGTGTCGTCGTTCCATGTTAACGAGGCTTCAAGCTCGGCGGAACTGGCCTCAGCGCAGGGATTGGCTTCCATGGAAACGTATTCGATGTGTTGACTGGTGACCAAGCCGTGCTCAGGCACTTCGGCGATGACGGTGTAGGTGCCGGGTTGTGCACGACAGCCGTCTTCAAGGTAGAAATTCCACTGGGGAAGTGTAAGGCGTTCGGGTTCTTCACCAAGCGTGAGCTCCAAGTCGATTTCAGTGCAGGTCTTGTCCGTTCTTGAATCAAAGACGGTGTGGCCAAGGTCATCGATGATCCACATCTCCGCTTTGCACGATGATGTGAATTCAATGGATACGGGGTTGGCATCGGGTGATTGGAGAAGGACTTCGCTGAGAAGAACATCTTCCGGGCCAAACTTGGGAAGTTGATTGCCGCTGATATGGACCGCCATTTCAATCGCTGAGGTTGCGGGGTCATCCGAGGGTTCTGCCGAGGTGGTGAAACTGAAATCGTCGCCGGGTGTTGAGATGGAAACGAGGTGGTGGGCGGGTGCTGTGAATTGGTCGACGAGAATCACTTCACCGGGCATCAAGGTGTTGACGTTGGCAAAACAATCTGAACCGAGTTCTGTTTGGCCGTCGATGCCAATTTCGAGCAGGCAAACAGGATGAACAGCCAAATCCACGCTTGATGTGGTCGGATTGTGGAGGTTGACCATGTAGACCACGGGCCCATCTGCATCATCGGCTCGCTGGGTGGATTCCACCGTGTAGGTCAGCGTCTCGGGAATCGAAACAGGGGTTTGAACCGTCGCCAACATGGACGAAGAAAGGCCACCTGAGTGAAGCAATTCGACGGTGTAGGTCCCGCTTTCAAGCCAGGCTCCCTCGGCGTCTTTCATGGACCATTCAACGGGCGCAAACGAGACGCGTTCACCGGCGAAGAGGTCCATGCCCTGCTCGCGAACGGGGCAGGTTTCCGAGCCGTTGACGACCATCACGTCCGTGGCGTTGTAGACGTTGTAAACGAAGGTACATGCGGGATTGACGGTCATTGAAACATCGGGTCCGTTGTTGACCAATGTGGGAGTTAACACGAGTGGTTCGTCGGGCGAATACCAAGCGTTTTCCGGCGACGTCTCCTCTTCAACAAGAAGGGAAACGGTGTCCGTTTCAGCCGATACCATACCGATGAAGAGCGAGGTCACCAACAACCCCGCCAACACCAACAATCGGCCTGCCGGCTTCTCGCCCATGTGAAAACATGGCCTGTTCTCCTTTGAAAGGTCAGCGGTGCAAAAAATGCGTGAATCTCAGAGGTTTTCGAGGTCCATCATGGTGGGAATCGCAGCATCCTGTGCGGCTTGCTGTTGCATTTCGTATTGCTTCCATTCGGGCAAACCTTCGGTACCTTCCCAACCAAGCGAACGCGCTTCTGCGTAATTTCCTTCAGCAAGGTAGTGTTGAATCCATGCTTGACGACGCTCTTCTTCCTCAGCAACCGAGGCTTGGGAGAGTTGGTTTTCTCGCTTGGCGGCAACGGCCTTGCGCTTCCCTGCGGCGCGAGCGACTTGTGCGACCACGATCAGGGCCAGGAGGAAGATGATGGCCCCGCCCATCAGTTGCAACGTACCGCTACCGCTGCCAAGGAGTGATCCACCATCGCCATCGTTGGATTTCAAACTCGGGTCAGAAGTGATGGCACAGTTGGCCGTGCTTCGTGCACCTTCGGAAATGGCGGGGTCCCAAGGACACGGGTCGGCATCGTCAGAGACGCCATCGGCGTCGGCATCGGGACAGCCAAATTCATCGTTGGCGGTGGACGTTCCGGGAACCTTGGGGCAGGCATCAGGCTGATAGGAGCCTGCGACCGCATTGTCGCCGAAGCCATCGCCGTCAAAGTCATTCCACTGAGAGGCCCGAAGAGGGAAGTTGTCAACGCGATTGGAACTGCTCAGGTTGTCACCCCAGCCGTCGCCGTCAATGTCCGACCATTGGGTTGCAATCTCGGGGAAGGCGTCGCCGCGCTGTTCTCGCAGGGTGATGAACAAGCCAATGTTTTCTTCATCGGCTACGGTGGAGTTCTCCCAGTAGTAGTTGTCTCCCCAGCCATCGCCGTCGAAGTCAGACCACTGTTCAAAGTCGTCGGGGAAGGCGTCATCAACATCGGCATAGCCGTCGAGGTCTGCATCAGGGCAACCTTGGCGACCTTCCTCGAAGGATTTGCCAAAGACGTCCACACAATCATCGCCGTTGGGCACCTTGGTGTTGTCGCCGTAGCCGTCGCCATCCGAATCATCCCACTGGAAAGGATCGTCGGGGAAGGCATCAAGCGGGTCGGTTACGCCATCAAGGTCTGAATCGGGACACCCTCGGCTGAGAGGTTCCTGCGACTCGCCGTATTCAAGCGGGCAGACGTCGCCGTTGGTTCCATCGGTGTTGTCGCCGTAGCCATCGCCGTCTTCATCGCTCCACTGTGTTGAATCGGTTGGGAAGTAATCGCCGTTGAATCCACCGGGGTTATCGCCGTAGCCGTCGCCGTCGCTGTCTTTCCATTGGCTGGTGTCATCAGGGAAGGCATCGGGATTGTTCCCGCTGGCGTTATCACCGCGGTTGTCACCGTCACGGTCAGACCATTGCGTAGCGTCATCAGGGAACGGATCGCCCGCATTCGAATAGCCATCGCCGTCTCGGTCAGCGCAGCCAATGCGGTCGATGGTCGAAGAACCCGCACTGTTTGGACATTCATCCGGGTTGTTACCGTCTTGATTGCTTCCAAAGCCATCGCCGTCCTCATCGCACCACTGAGTGGGGTCATTCGGGAAAGCGTCGGCACCATAGCAATCTGGCGTGCTGGGCCAGTTCGCCGTGGGGTCGGAGTAACCGTCGCTGTCGGTATCGGGACATCCGAGTCGGTCGTATTGCGAATCGCCCCACGCGTTGGGACACGCATCGGCCCTGTCACTGTTCTGATTATCACCGACCCAATCCCCGTCGCTGTCAATGTACTGGGTGCGGTCGAGTGGGAAAGCATCGGGCATGTTGGCCGTTGAGAGAAGAAGACCGGGCCAGGTGGCCGGGCGGTAGGTGTCCCAGGATGCGTTCTCGTAATTGTCGCCGTAGCCATCCCCGTCCGTGTCATTCCACTGCGTGGGGTCGTTGGGGAAGGCGTCACCGCTTTGGTTGACGTGGTACTGGTATTCATCCAAATCAAACAGGTAGTTGTCGCCGTAGCCGTCTTCATCGGCATCAACCCACTGGTCGGGGTTTGCCGGGTCCCAATCGCCTTCATCCGACCAACCGTCCCCGTCGCTGTCGGGACAGCCAAAGCGGTCTTCCGTCGAAGCTCCAGGCGTGTTTGGACAAGCATCGGGCTCGTTAGCCGGTGCGGGGTTGTCGCCAAAGCCATCGCCGTCCGTATCATCCCATTGTGTACCGTCGGAAGGGAAGGCATCGACGACGCCGTCGCCCTGATCGGTCGTGTTGTAGCCGTCGTTGTCCTCATCGATGTCAGCGTACCAGTAATAGACGCCCTCGTCGTTGCGGCCATGAGCCGAGACGATGTGCGTGGAGTCGGGGCTCCAAGTCACGCCGTAAATCGTACCGCACTGGTTGTTGTTACCAGAGGAGCAACCGCCAGGCCGAGGGCCACTGAACGAATCGACCTGAAGGCCCGAATCGGATTCGTAGACCCGAGCGGTCGCGCCATCGGTTTGATACCAGTACATGCCCGCAATCACTTGAGAGCTGTCAGCGGAAAAGGTGGTGGAAGCGCATGAGGTGGAGACGGTCTTTTGCCAAATGCGACTCCAGGCCCCGTTGACATATTGATACATATCAAAACTGGCCGACGACCCTTCCCAGCCGCCGCACATCGAAATGTAGTTGCCATCAGGGGACCAAGCCAGGGCGTTCACGGCCGCTGGAGGATTGGTGAACGTCCAAGTGGTGGCACGCGAGGTCGTGTTCACGATGTAAATCTCGCCGTTGCCGGCCATGGCGATGTACTGGCCGTCAGGGGAATGCGCAAGGTCGTAGAAGCGGTCTTCGCCGTTTGGATTGACGGCGAAGAGTTCCGTCCCGGTTTGGACATCGATGACCGTCACTTCACCGTTGGTTCCGCTGTTTCCAGAGCGACCGATGGCCACGGCGACCGTTGAGCTGTCTGGCGAGAATTCAACGGCATTGACCTGATCTCCACCGCCGACATCAACACTGATGCTTCCATGAAGTGAGGAGAGGTTGCTGCTGTAGAAGAGTTCGATGCTGTCGTCGTCACGGGCGGCAGCAATGTAATCGCCGTCAGGCGACCAATCAACATCGTTGACGTTCGTGCCCGTGTTGTCGGAGCGAAGATTGGTCCACGTGCTGGCGTTCCAAATGCGAACGAAGTCATCTTCCGAACCGGTGACGATGAATTCGCCGGAAGGGGAATAATCCACGCCGTAATAATCGCTGCTGGAACTCGTGGTGAATTCATTCTGGTAGTTCGGATTGCCGATGGCCCATTCATCGTTGAAGTCGGAGGTGCCGTCACCGTCTCGGTCGGGACATCCGTCTTTGTCAACCGATGAGGTCCCGGCTGCCCAAGGACAATCATCAGCGCTGTCCATGACCCCGTCGCCGTCGGAATCTGCTGCTTGGGCAGCGAGACTTAACACGGAGATGAGGAATAAAAACGAAAGGAGAACTGCACTGTGTTTTTTCAAACCATTGGCCCCCCGGGATTGAACCATGAATTCCCCAGTCTTGTCCATATAAAGGGGTTTTTGTAGAAATGCTCAAACAAGACGGACAAGAACACACGAAGTTTTGAACAGATGGAAAGGTTCCCAAGTCGCATGGCGGGAGACATACCCAAGGTGAATGTCGCCGCCAAAGACCGCGTTCTGCTTCACCTCTTGGCCAACGACGAATGGGCCGACAGGTACATGGTTCCACCCTCAATGACACGCCCCGGTATCGCTGAGGCCTGCGCACAACATCCCCCAAACGTCAGTCGTACCATGCGCGATTTACTCAAGGCTCTGCTCGTAGAGGAACACACACGAGCTGTTCAGGGAGATGAACGCCGACAAAAAACCTGGCAACTCACCGAAGAGGGGCGATTGCAAGCCACACAACGACAGGCCGTCCTTGAAGAAACGAAGGTTTTGCTCCGAAATATGGAAGGCGACCTTTTGGAAGTCAAAGCGTCGGAAGCTCCGGAGTTGCTTGAAACAGAATTAAGCCTCCTTCAGATTCTTCTCCACGCCCAACACGAAGGCGTTCTCACCTACGGCGACATCCGGTTTGGTAGCATTCGTAAGGCTGCAGAACCCGATGGATTGCCGGAGCCCGGCAGGTTAACCCCGTTGGTCGGCGTTCACGCCACCTACGCCAATCAACCGCCAACGACACGCCCTGTTTACGGACGAGACGATGAGTTACAAACCCTCCACGATTGGTTTGCTGACCGCCACCCTTGCATGGTGGTTCACGGCATTGCTGGCATTGGGAAATCCACCCTCATCGCCCATTGGCTCCAGAAGCACATGGAGAACGACCCGCATCTCTCCGTTTGCTGGTACACCTGTCAACCGTGGGACCGTGCCCTTGGCCTTGCGACCAGTTTACTTCATCGCTTTGGCATCGACGAATCGCATGACCCTTACCGCATCATTGAGACCTTGCCCTTGACCCCCGGCGCCGAGATGGACGTCGACACGTGGCGCCGTCGTCTGATGGCCTACATGACGGATGCCAACACCATCCGAGAGCGATTCAAGGACAGCGTTGGCGGCCCACCTCCCTACTGGCTCATCGTTTTGGACGATGTCCATTACATCAGCGAGAAGGCGAAACATCTTCTCGGGTCTTTGCTTCAATTGGCTCAAAAAGGCCCGTTGCGCGTGCTGCTGGTTTCTCGAACCGAACTCAGTGTTTACGATCGAAGGGACGTTCACATCCGAGACAACGTCCGAGAACTGCCGCTCAAAGGATTGAGTTTGGAAGCCACCGAAGCCTGGTTGACATCGCTGGATGGCAGCGATTCACCTCCTGCTGAAGAAGTGCATGCGGCCACGGGCGGCCACCCCTTGGCGATGGAACTCCTCGAACTCTACGGCCAACCAACGCACAAAGACTGGCTTCGGTTTTTGGATGAGGAGATCTTGACAAGACTTCCCGAACAGGAAAAGGAATTGTTAGCCACCTTGGCCGTCGCCGAGGGGCCGGTGGAATGGAAGACCTTGGCCGCAGGCGTAGGCTGGAACGGTACGCCTCCTGAGAACTTGCTCAAACACGGCCTGTTGTTGGAACTCGAGGAAGGCATGTGGCTCCATGAAGCGCTGCGAGAGCGGTTGCGAAGAGACGTGGGCGAAGCCAGCGAAGCGCGGAAGAATCGCTTGACCTGACTCAAAAGTCGTCGGCCGTCATGACCTCGTCAATCCACGAGAGCAACTTGGCCTTGGGCATGCTTCCTGTCTTTTGGGAGACAATGGTGCCGTTTCGATACATGAAAAGAGCAGGGATGCTACGAACCCCGAGCTGCCCGGCCGTGGCGGTGTTTTGCTCGGTGTCAACCTTGGCGACAAGAATCTCGCGCTCCTCAGCCACTGCGGCCAAAACGGGAGCGATGGCCTTGCATGGAGCACACCATGGCGCCCAAAAGTCAACAATGACCCATTCGGTTTCGTTAACGGTATCGTTGAATTCACTGTCGCTGATGTTCCTTACTTCACCCATGGGTTCACCTATCACCCGGTCAAGAAGGGGCATTATAGGCGTTTGCGCACATTTTCTTGGTCGGCCAACATGGCAAGTCTCTTCAAATGGCGGCCTCTGGATGAGCATGAGGGATGACATGATCATTGCACCCAGCGTCCTGACGGCCAACCTCGCCGACCTGTCAACCGACTGCAAGGAAGCGATGGAAGCGGGCCTTGATTGGCTGCACCTCGACGTGATGGACGGCAACTTCGTGCCCAACCTGACCTTTGGCCCCCCCGTCATTCGCAGCCTCCGAAAGGCCTTGGGCCCTGACGCTGTTTTTGACGCCCATTTGATGATTGAAAACGCCGAAGCCTGTTTCCAAGATTACATCGATGCAGGCTGCAATCACCTTTCCGTCCATGTGGAAGCCGTGAAGCACCTTCACCGCCTGCTGGGCGCTATTCGGGAAGGCGGTGCAACCGCTGGCATCGTCCTCAATCCCGCTACGCCGGTTGAAGCGGCCCTTGAGGTGTTGAGCGAAGTGGATTTGGTGCTCATCATGAGCGTGAACCCCGGATTTGGAGGTCAATCCTTCATCCCGAACGTTGAGCATAAAATTCGAAGACTTACAGAAGCCATCAACGAACAAGTGGCGGCTGGAGGGCGTCCGGTTCAAATCCAAGTTGACGGCGGCGTGAAAGCCCACAACATCGCCATGCTGCGAGACTGGGGCGTTACGAATTGTGTGGTGGGGTCCGGCTTGTTCAACGACCGCGCCTCCGTTGCTGACAACCTAACCGAAATTCATCAAGCACTCAATTGAGGAGGGGTTTTCATCCAAATCCTCGTGGTGAGTTTGCTCTATCCTGTCCCACTCAACCCCACGCGTGGCGTCTTCGTAGAGGACCATGTCCACCTGCTCAAGGACATGGGTCATGATGTGAAAGTGGTCAACCCGCTCCCCCGGATGCCGAAATACGCCGAGGCAAGGCGCTCGACGATGATGGGGGTCTCCAAAGCACCGCGCGCGTGGAAACACCGAGGCGTGGAGGTGTTGGTGCCTCGATTCTTGGCGCTGCCAGACCACCCTTATCCGCGCTTGACCGCCAGCAGCATCGCTCGTCGAGTCGGGTGGGTGGAAAAGAAACTCGGCTCATGGCGCCCTGACATCATCATCTGCCACACCCTGTGGCCCGTTGCCGGGCTGGCTGAACGCCTTGCAAAGCGATGGGGATGTCCGTGGGTCGGTGTCGTCCACGGCTACGATTTTGATGTTGGCTTGACGCTCAAAGGCATCAGCCCTCGAATTCAAGCGTCTGCTACGGCATGTTCTGCATTGGTGTGTGCTTCGGAGCGTTTGGCCAACGTGGCCAATGCATTCTCGACCGCGCCTGAACGGGTGGCCACCATTCCGTGCGTGACCACGATCGACAGGGAATGGCGCCGGCCCGTCACCCCGATGAAAAAGGCCTGGCAAAAAGAGCCGATTGACATCCTGTTCCCTGCAGACCCGCGGCGTCCGGAAAAACGCCACCTTTTGGCGCTCCAGACCGGCGAGGTCTTGGAGGGTCGCGGTTGGATGGTGGGCATCACCTCGCTGCGTCATCAACCCCGAGACATCGTTTACGACAGGATGTTGACCGCTGATGTCACCCTCATCACCTCGCGGCGAGAAGCCGGCCCATTGGTGGCTCGCGAATCCCTGCTGTGCGGCACTCCTGTGGTCAGCGTCGATGTTGGCGAGGTGAAGCATTACCTGCCACCATCATGGGTGCAGCCCGAAGACCCCGAGGCTTTGGCCGACGGCATTGAAGCGGCCTTACGAACAGGATGGACGGAAGAAGAATCGGTGGACGAACGATTGCGCTTCGCTTCGACCGAGGCGGTCAGTCAAGCGTGGAGCGAACTGCTCGCCAGCCTTGTTTCGTGAACAAAAACAACGGCAGACCAAACACCCACCACAGGGATTGGGTGGTCAATCCAACCACGATGAAGGCCATGCACAAGAGCACCAGCGTCCATTCGTCTTGACGTGCACGCACGGACGTGATCTCACCGCTCATCCACCATGAAAGCACCAAGAGAACACCGGCAGAAAGGCTGCTGGCGATGGCGGCAGCGTACAATTTCGCCCCGTTTTCAGCCGGACCGTTGAGCACCAATACGGCGCCTAAGGCCACGGCAGCAAGCAGAACGAGGAGGATGAAGAGGGTGAAACGCCACGGTCGGTGTCCCGCCATCAAGCTGGCATACGTGGGCGTGGCCAGTAACGTGAACCCCCATCCGGCCAGCAAGACGGTGAACAGGTCGACCGCTGATGCGCCGTGGGTTCCGTCAAGGTAGGCTGCAGGAAAGGCGATGGGTGCAAGAACATGAACGACGAGGTAGCCGCCAAACAACCCGTAGGGCAGCAACCCAAAGCACATGTTCGTGGCGTGACCGAGTTCTCTTCGGTGCTCCGCAGGGTCGTCCCTCACCTGCCCGAACACCGGCAGAAGAGCCGAACGAATAGCAGCCGGCACCACGAGGCCTGCCAACCAGACGAGTTGCGCAACGTGGAACACAGCACCGAGCGTCGCTCCTCCGGACGCGGCCACCATGAACTTCTCGATACGGACCACGTACGGAAGAATACCCAAGGTGATGGCAAAGGGCAACGCAGAGAACAAGAGGGCTTTGGACGAAGACCAACTCGCACCCAAATCGTTCCAGGTGATCGTTGAGGTGGGTTTTGGAGCCGTACGCATCAGCCAATAGAGAGCAAGCAGCCAACCGGCCGTTGCCCCGAACAGAAACGCGCCCGTGTAGGCTGTTGCCGAAGTTGAGCCCTGCGAAGCGAGCACAGCGTAGGCTGCGACCGTAAGGCCGCGCTCAACCACTTTTGTCATCGCCTCGAGTCGAGCCTCTCCCAAGACACGAAGGCCCGAACGTGGGGCATAGGAAGCAACGTGAACCAGCGCAATCAGCCCCGCCAACACCAAGAGTGCGTTTGGAGCCTCGATGTTGAGAAGACCCTCCGGGCGGGCAAACACAGCGAGGAAAACAAAAGGTAACGCAGCGAGGATTTGCCAGCGGTACGTTCGCCAAACCGCTGTGGAAACCATCGAAGGTGCCTTGGTGCCGTCGCGTGCCAGAAGTGTGGGCAAGCCGAGGTCGACGATCAAAAACAGCGAGGCATAGAGGTCGATGGCAAGGACCATCCAGCCGTATTGTTCCTCCAAGAGCGCATGGGTCAGAACGATTTGTCCGAGGAAGGCCAGAGCGACCGCCATCAGGTCGGCGCCAACGAGCCATGAGGCATCCCGGCCGCTGGAAGGGTTGCGATGCGCGCCCTCGCTCATGGAACAGGGAGGTTGCCCCCGCTTTCAAGCACTTCCGCCAATCTCAGGTGAGGTCGTCCTCTTCCACGCCCCAAGCCCAAAGGCTGACGGTTCCCTTTGCCCCTTCTTGCGAACCAAGGCGATGGACAAAGGGCGACTTTCGGAGAGCTCGTTGCAGAATGTGGGCTCGCACGTCCCGTCCTGCCCCTTCCAAGGCTTCGATGATTTGCGGCGTGGTGGCGGGTCCGTTGGTGCGCAACCAACCAACGATCCATTCCGCTTGTTCACGGTTGGCTTTGCGCTCTTCACTCCAACGGGAAGGACGGCCCATGTTGACAAAGCGCCGTCAAGGGATGAAGAATATTTGTCAATCTTCATCGTCGAATTTGAGGTCCCGTGCGCGCTGCATAGCGGCATCGTCGGTGAACCAAAACGTCGGCGTGGGGCCGAGGTCTTTGTCCCATCGCTGAACCGCCCGGGCAAACATTTCACCTTCGGCGTTTTCTTTGCACCACTTGAGGAACCACTCGGCCTGCGCTTGCATGGCCTCGTCTCCTTCGGATTGGCGGCGAAGCATTTCAGCTTGGAGCGCGGTCATCAACATCCAGTTTGGTGTCATGGCGTAGGTCACGTAGGGGTTTCGTTCTGCGTTCACCTGCGTCCATTCGGTCCACAGCGAGAAGACCTGGTCGTAGAGATAGCCGATGGTCAAGACGCCGAGCATGACCGTGAGGAAAATGGCCAGAAGACCGAAGTACGTCGCCGGAATTCCCACAAAGGAATCGTTGAAACAAAGAGTTTCACTGCACGAGGCTTCGAATCGCCATCGAACATAGGGCCACACCAGCAAGGTGATGGTCGTGCCCCACAACAACAAACCGACCACCGCTTGAGATTGTTGCATCCGCCAGTACTGGCGCATGGCCCACTTGCGAAACATGGAGGGCGGTGCTGATTCAGACATGCGAACACCACCACGAGAAAATGCTCACTTAACAAGCCAACCCCTTACGGCCACCTTTGCAAGCCGTTTCATTTGGGGCAATTCATTCGCCGTTGATGTAAGCCAGCACCTCGTGCATGACTTGGGCAATGACTCGGATGTTGTCCTCGGTCAAGTGAGGCTGAAGGGAGAGGTCGCAAGCAAATTCGATGTTGGCGATGGTGCCCTTGAGTTCGTCTTTGTGGGCTTCGATGTACTCCCACTGACGGAAGTCGCGAGCGTTGCGCTTGGCGCCAAAAATTTGCATGGGAACCCCTTCCTGCTTCATGACATCGATGAAACGGTCGGCATCATCGCGAGACAGGCCCACAAGATGGAACTGCATGGTGTCGCAGAAACTGTCCACTTGAGGAAGCGGCATCGGAATCTCGATGTTGGCGTGATCGTTGATGAGCGAGTGGAGCAAGTTCCAATTTCGGACGTGAATGTCTTTGATGACCGGCAATCTGGCGATTTGAGGCGTCAGCATGGCCGCTGTGACTTCTTGCATGCGCATGGAATAGCCGGGGATTTGGTTTTGCAGCGCGTCCATCATCTCGTGGTCGAGGTCGAAGTGCTTCAACCACAATCGCTCGTAAGAGCCAGCGTAAAGGACGGCTTTGGCAGCGTATTCGTCGTTGTTCGTGATGAACAATCCACCTTCGCCTGCGCTCATGCCCTTGGAGGACTGGGTTGAGAAACAGCCAATTTCGCCAAAAGTGCCGAGGAATTGCCCGTTCCAGCGCGTTTCGTAAGCG
>JASLVM010000026.1 GCA_030741355.1 Candidatus Poseidonia sp.
TGTGCTGCTTCTGAAGCGGGTGGAACCCATCTGGGCTGTCGTGAGGATTGAGCACACGGTGCATGTTGTCGTGGCCTTCGAATTGAATGCCGACCAAATCCCAGGTTTCTTTCTCGTTCCAATCGGCACCGACCCAAATGTTCTGAACACTTGGTACCGAGGGCGACTCGGTTTGTGGAAGCGTGACGATGATTTCGAATTCCAAAGGAATTTCATCACCCTTGAGCGCCTCTGCTACGTGAACAGTGTGCGTGTGAGGTGCTTGGTCGACCACCGGTTGTCGCATGAGGTGGTAAGCGACTTCCCAGCCACGGTCTGGCCCGCCTTCAGGGAAATGCGTGCCCGTGACCATGGAGCAGTAGTTGACGCCGAGGTCAAACCGGAGGTGCTTCGCAACCGCCGTCCAATGTTGAGGCGGAACTTGGGCACGAACAAAGGCCATTTTGAAGGCGTTGGCATGGTGCTCAACGGTGGCCGATACATCAGAGCCGCCAAAGCGGTCGTTGATCGCCGAAACAGCGCTTTGCGCAGCCGTGTCGGCTTGTTCGTTGGTGATGCGCATCCCCATGCTCAGTCCTCCCCGACGATGATGGGCTTGTCGCCCTTTCGGCCGCTGCTGGGCGCAGCACCGATGCGGATGATCTTCTCACGGAGCAGGCCAAAGCCATCGATGAGCGCCTCAGGGCGAGGCGGGCAACCGGGGATGTAGACGTCCACGGGAATCACGGTATCAACGCCTTCGAGGATGTTGTAGGATTGGAAGTAGGGCCCACCAGAAATAGCGCACTCACCCATGGCGATGCAGTACTTGGGTTCGGGCATTTGCTCCCAGAGTCGGACGACTTTGTCAGCGAATTTCTTGCTGATGGGGCCGTTGACAAGCAACACGTCGGATTGGCGAGGGGATGAACGGAACAACACACCGAACCGGTCACCGTCAAAGCGAGGCGTTGCGGCAGCAGCCATTTCAATGGCGCAGCACTTGATGCCCAAGTGGAGCGTGAACAGCGATTTGCGACCGGCCCAGTTGAAATATCGCCCGGCGAGGACGCTCAAGAATTGCTTGATCTTCGTGGCCTTGAGGGCCTCGTCGGTGACATCGCCCACCATCTCAACGAGGGCTCGACTGTTGAACGCAGCGTAGTTTTCGTCTTGACCTGCCATTTCGAATCACCTCAGATGTAAATGCGACCTCGCTTTCGGAACACGTACCACACCCCGAGGGACATGGTGGCAAAGAAAATACCGAGGGTGAGAAGGGCGGATTCCGCCTCGGCGATGGTGGTTCCCGGGTCGCCGCTTGTGGCGTCGGCGGTAACCATTCCGCCAAGAACGAGGAACATGAAGGCGACGTCGAAGACGAGGAAGATGATGGCGTACCAGTAGTATTGGAAGTGGAATTGAATCATCGCCTCACCAACGGGCTCACTGCCGCACTCGAAGGTGGTGAGGCGGCGCGGGTAGAGGCTGTGGTCTCGTTCGTAGCCCTCCAAAAGATAGGAGCGAGTGATGTGGGGGCGGGCTGGGTCAACCTTGGGTCGAACCACCCACGTGATGAGGAAATTCGTCAACGGCATGATGATGCCAACAACGGTCAAAAATCCGATGGAAAGGTAGGCGCTTGGCACGGATTCAAGTCCCGACATAGGTTCACCCATAGAGAACGCATACGCTCTCTGGTCTAACCGACTTGAGGCCCCTCAATAAGCGTTGTCAAGAGACTGTGTGCAGAAGGGGTGGTCAAGAGGCGGTTGGCGTGGGCGCAGGGCCTCGTTTTTGCTCAACGCACCATGATGAAACTCAGGCTCATCGGCGGCGACTGAGAATGGCGCCGATGAAGAGGACCACCAGGACGGCTCCCGCCACCTGAGCCACCATGGCTGGAGCGAGGCCGAACACACCCTCGGGAGGCGTACCCATGGCGGCGAATTCGATGTTTTGTCGGTCCAAAACGCCGGTTTCGGTTGGTTCGGCGGAGACCGTGAACTTGTAGGTGTCCTCCATTTCTGCCCCGTAAGGTGCACGTACGGTCACGTTCACGTAGAGCAGTTCTCCCTCGTTAACGCTGCAGACAAGGTCGCTGTTTTCTTGGAGACAGCTCGGGTTATCGCTGTCGAGAACGACCGACCATCCACGTAGATTTTCCGAGGTGAACACCCGAATTTCGGTGCGGATGTTTCCTGTGTTGAGAATCGAGATTTCTTGGGTTGCTGCAGGTTGGCCGTAGACCACGTCGAGTTCTTGCCGTTCGCCGGCTTCTGCGAATTCAATCTCATGGATGATGCTGACCTCCAGCGAGACGGTCACCAGTCCCGAGCGATCGGCGGCGTTGGAAACGCTCGTAGCAAGGACTTCCAACAGCCCACCCTGGCCGGTTTGTGCACCAGGGTTCACGCTGAGCGTGAGTTCGATGTAAATCTCGTAAGGCTTGGACTGATAGCCTTCAATGAGGCCGTTGTTCACCCTTTTTTGTTCGGCGGCGTTTTCATCCATACCGAGGATGGGTTGGCCGTCCTCGTCCATCACGAACGAGCCGTTGCCAATGTCCCAGATGCCGTAGCCTTTGGGCACGGTGAGTTCACCCTCAACGGGAAGGCCGTAAACGGTCATCGACCGCGTGGCGATGCCTTCGAGGCCACCGAGCGTGAACACCGCATTGTCGGAGCCGTCGCCGGTGTTCCTGATCCACATGCCGACGGTCTCTTGACCGTTGGGCGGAAGAATCACCGATGCTGAGGTGGCTGTGTCGGTTTGTTCAAGACGCAAATCCATGGAAAAATTCCGGTCTGAAAGGACCGCCAAGAATTCTCCCTGCCGTTGGTTGTCGGGGATACCGTCGCCGTCTCTGTCCTGGCTGTTGGGGTCGTCCTTGTTGCGCACACGCACCGTGATGCGACTGTTTTCCAGCTCCTCCTCGCCGTCGACACTGACCACGAGATAGACCGTCGTGGTCGACTGTGGCTCGATGTCAATTTCGGTGAATGGCATGCCGTCCTCGTTCTCGAACGAAGTTCCCCAAGCCGGGCTAGAGGTTTGGGAAACCACCGAGAGGCCGATGGTGTCCCTGACGTTGCCTTCGTTGATGAGGTCGATAGGGAAGCGGACTTCGGTGCCAGACCGACCGGTTTGGTCGGTGGCAGGCGTGTTGATTTCAAGGCCGTGAATCGCTGCTACGGTGACTCGGAGGGTCACGGAATCGTAGGCCGTCCCACCCGAAGAGGGCAACACACTGAACGTCAGTTCAATTTCTTCGGTTGCCAAAGCATCCGTTGGCACACGGACCGTGACGCCGACCGTGGCGGATTTTTCATTGCCGTGCCGAGAACCTACGGAAACCGTCGAAGCGTCAAGTTGGACGGCCCAGCCGCTTGGAGCGATGGAAGAGGCCACACGAAGGTTGTCTTGGCCGTTGCCTTGGTTGGTGATGGTGAGCGTGGTGGATTTGTTGCTCCCGGGTTCAATGTTTGAGAGCAAAGCATTGGCGAGTGAAACACTGGCACCTCTCGATTGGCCAACGATGATACGAAGGTCTGCTTGACACTTGATGGGGCCGGTGTTTCCGTCCTTTCCAACGATTTGAACGACCGTCTCAGAGCCTGCAGTCACCGAGTCGTCGGGAGAGACGATGAAGTCGAAGGCCCGTTCCCCGTCGCCGCCGTCGTAGGGTAGAAGGCCCGAGGACGCGCCCTCAACCTGCACCCAGGAGGATTTGCTTCCCACCGGGGAGGCGTACACGGTCCAGTCTGCGTTGCCGTCGTTGGCGTAGGTGGCGGTGATCTTGGTGTCATCGTCGGGATTCACGCTGACAGAGGTCTTGCTGAGGGTGAGGATGCATCTCTTGAGTTGTGGGACGGTCAAATCGAACGCTTCGGTGTCTTTGGCTTCCTGAGAAGGGTCGTTGGCAACGGTTCCGGTGACTTCCCAGCAATACTTGTTCGCTGATGCCCCCTCCGGCACTTCAACGGTGGCAAAGACGATTTCAGAGTCCTCTTGGTCAACGTTGACCGAAGTTTCGCTGAGAGAAACGGTGAACGAGGAGGCCGAGGCACAACCAGGCCCGCTTCCTTCGGTGACGGCAAGGTTGACCGTTTGGTTGGTCTGACCGGTGTTCTCAACTTCGATGCGATAGTCCATTTCCTCCTCACCGTTCCAATCCTGACTTCGGTCGGATTCGCTGATGATGAGGTCGACACCGAAGACGGCGCTGCCCGAACCATCGGCTGCAGTCGTGGTCACGACATCGGTTTCGGGTTCGGGGATTTCGGCTGCGGGCGCTCCTATCACGGCCGTGATGGTGGCGGTGATGGTGGTGTCGCAGGCGGTGTCGGCTTCCACTGTTTGAGCAACGCTGACGTTCATGGCTGCCTCTTCGTAGCTGCCGCCGTCAATTTGGCCTGGGATTTGGGTCACAGAGGAAGAAAAGCCGTTGCAGTCTTCGGTGGCTTCCTGCGATGAAGAGAGTTGAACAGTGACGGGGTCCGAACCCGTGTTTCGAACTCGAACCGTGTATTCGCCTGCCTCACCGGGATTGACCTCAAGGCTCCCTGGAATGCCCGTCACTTGGATGGAGGCCGCTCGGCCTCCGTCGGCGCTCACAGTTGGCGCCACCAATGGAAGAAGAGCCGTGCACATCACCACGACGAGAAAGAGGGCCGTGCGCCGGGAAGCGTTCAACTCGCTTGCCGTAGGCTTCATGGCTTGCGCTCGGTGTTCTCCTATCAAAACCCTATGCTTCCTGTGCATCAAAAAAGCACGGTGGTCAAGCCTTTACGAAGGCGCTTGTTGGTCCGCCACAATTCACACACGACTCAAGGGATGAGGCCGTGCAACCACCAACCCCCACAGCGTGGTACCTTGCTCCACAACTTGGACAGCCCAGCATGGCCGTGGTGATCGGTTGACGGCAGGCCCAACACATCGGCGGTGCTGCTCCGGAGGCTGCGCTCGTTGGCGATGTTGCCACAAGAGCCGGCCCGGTTTGGACGGTGGGAGTCGATGCCGGTATGGCTGCGCGATGGGGCATCACAGGTTGTGCCGTTTTTGGTTCATCTCGCCCACGAAGCACGTTGGTGCCGAGGATGGCAAAGGCGGCGATCAAGACGACGAAAAGAAGCGCAACGGCGAGAGTGGAATCCAGCCCGCTTTCACCAGAGGTTCCCATCGGCTCACCGGAGGAGGTGATGGCGAAACTGTAGGTTGAGTCACGTGCAGTGCTTTGAGCCAAGGAAACGGTGATGGATTCACTGCCGGGAGTGTCGGCACGTAGGTTCAATCGCACCAAAACAGACTGCCCCACTTCAAGGTCGAGAATGTCGTTTCCATCAACGGAAACGGACCATTTGGAAGGGGCTTCGACCACCACTTGACGCTGCAAGGCTGTGTTTCCAGTGTTGGTGATCTCTATTGTGACCTGACGTTCCTGTCCAGTGGTCAGCACCGGCACAGAGCCGATGTCCCACGCCACCTGTTCATTGGGTGCAACCAGAAGCCCAACCGTTGTGGTTTGCTCAACCCCGGCATCGCTGAGGACCAAGGTGAACGAAGGTTCGCTCATGGGTGCCATGTTCGCTGCGATGAGAACGTTGCAGACCACTGGAGACACATCGCCTATGCCCACCGGGTCAACCGGTGTGCATTCACCAAACAGACCCGGGTCCAACTGCAGGCTTGCACTGGGGCTCCAAACCGTTTCAGCGGCGTTTCCAAGCAACCATGTGAACTTCAGCGACTCTCCCGAAGGATGTGAGCCCGCCCCTTGGGGAGTGCCGAAGGACGTACCGTCTTGGAGTTCAAGACCGACGAAGGTCAGGGTTGGTTCTGGAAGGATTTCCACATCGAGAACCCCCTCCCAAGTGAAGCGGTTTGAACCGTTGTCCAGATGAAGTTTGATCGTGCCAGAACGTGCATTGTTGCCTGCTTCAAGGGTGTAAAGCAGGTTTTTGCTGGTCGCCCACGGAAGTTCAACGAGGTCGAGACTGGAAGCGACCGACCATCCGCTGGGCAGTTCAAACGACGGTGTGAAGTTGAAGTCAACGTTGCCTTTGTGTTCCAGGGAATAGCGGAGCGTCACGCTGGAATCGGGGCGAAGGACCCCGATGGAGGATTCGAGATCGATGAACATTTCACGCACGGTCAGCACCTGAATGGGAATCTCGAAGACGGCCAATTCCTGCTGCTCGGTTTGGCTGACAGCGGTCAATTTGACCACCCGTTCTGCACCCGCCGCCGTCATCACTTGGGGCGGCGTGAACATCAAACCGACCGCACGGAAAGCTTCGCTGTTGATGAGCCCGGTTGAACCCGATGACGCTCCTGCTTCGCTGCCGAGGTTGGTGAAACCCGCTTGCCAACCGACGGGCGCCTCCAAAAAGAGGTCGTAACCTATTGGTGCGTTTCCATTGTTGAAGAATCGGATGGTCATGTTGGTTGGGTTGGCAGGATGGACAGGAACGACTTGGTAGTCAAATTCAACCGCCGCCTCGGGTAAATCTGGAACGACCATGTCAATTTCCAACGGATAATCAACGCCGTTATCAACGTCCAAAGCCAGCAGGTCAATTCGATAGGTTCCCGGCGAAGGGGGTGCAGGATGGACCAGGGTGACGGTGATGGATTCGGAGGCTTGCCCCTCCATGCTGAAGTTGGAATCGGTGCTGCCGATGTACCACGGCATGGTCTGCCCGGACTCGACATGAACGACATCGCCGGTTTGCATGGAAGCGTTGGTCGGAATCAAGGCCGTGTTGGTCAAGGAAATGTTCCACGACGTGGTGGTGGTTTCGCTTGAATCAAGGGTGATAACCTGGGTGGCGGTCTCAAGTTTGACACCGGGGGCGGTGACGTTCACTTGAACATCAAATCGGTTGTTATCCTCCCGAATTTCCTCCATTTCGTCGTCGGGGTCGATGATGAACGTGAGCGTTGTTTCACCCGCCGTTGCGGGCGTCCACGGCCACAACACGACCCGTTTGACACCGGCACCAAGTTCGATGGAAGTCCTGGATTCCTCGACACCGTTCACCTCGAAGGCGATGGGGAAGGAATCGGCTTTCACATTTCCAAAGTTGAAGAACGAGGTCGTGAGTTGTACCGGGTCGTCAACTTGAGGAATACCGACGTTCATGTCGAAATCTTCTGGGACCACTTTGGGGTCAGGTCGTAAGTCGTTGACGCCGTATCCCGAGACCGCAATAGCGTACGGTTGGGCTCGAGAACCACTGTGTTGGGTATCTTTGACCTTGACCGTCCATGTCCCGGTTGAGGCCGTGTCGATCAAGATGACTTCGAGGTTGTTCACGCTGTCCCGTGCCCCCCCGGTTGCTGACCGGCCGTTGGAAAAGTCGTTGCCAAGGTACACCGTTCCGTCCGGCGCTGTTACTTCCAAATCCAAATCGTTCACGAGTTGTGCTGAGGAAAACCGAGAACCTCGCTCGTCTGACCATGCGAGCACGGCTTTGAATTGACCGTTGGCTTGAGAGATGTTGAAGGCGTAGGATTTGCTGTTTCCGGTACCCGACAGGACCGAGCGGTCATCCACCCATATGCCCTGCCCACCGGGTGGAGCCAAACTGTTTCTGAGGTTTATGCGCCCCCATCCTTCGTCCTCGTTGGGAATGTCCCTCGTGCCGATGTCTTGGGCTCCAAGGACGAGCAACGCCTTGACCAAGGCGCCTTGAGGCGAAGGCCGCAGCGCAATTTCTTGGAGGTATTCACGTACCATGACCGCCGCTCCAGCGGCGTTGGGTGTGGCCATCGATGTGCCCGTGTATTCGAGGTAGTAGTTATTGCTCCATGTTGCACCGGCCGTGTCTCCGGCTTCTTGGGCACGACAGGACCGAACGTAGCCGCCGGGAGCCACCAAATCCGGCTTGATTCGACCGTCTTCGGTTGGTCCGCGAGACGAACCGCTCATCATCGTGTCCGGTGAACCGCTGTATCGATTCTGGTGATTGCCGACGGAAATCACGTTCTTGGCCGTCGCCGGCGGGGAAACCGTGCCCGAATTTGGCCCGTCGTTCCCTGCTGCGAAGAGGATGGTCAGGCCTTCAGCGCCGTTGAAATAACGGTCGTAGTAATTTGCTCGGTCGTCCACGTCCTCGGTTTCGGAGTTGTACTTGGCTTGCTCACTGGCAGCGGAAGAGCCCCATGAATTGGTGTGGGTGCGTGCACCGGCGTTGTATGCGGTGTTCAGAAGGTTGTTCAACGAAGGCGATTGAAAGTTGCCCGTGTTGTCGTTTTCCATGGCTTGGAAGTACAAATCGGCGGCCTGAGCGACCCCGCCATACCCTCCACGAAACCCGCTACCGAGTACCGTGCACGAAACGTGGGTGCCATGCCCCGAATGCTTGTCGGCCGTCGAGCCATCCCCAATCACGTCGTAATTTCCGACCACGCGAGTCCCAAAGTCGCCATGGTCCTCGTCCAAACCGGCATCAGCGACACCTACGATTTGCCCTGAGCCGTCCAAATCAGTGGTGAAATACGTGGTCATCGTGTTGGTCTTCATGTGTCCACGGGACTGGTCGTTAAAGGCCGAAAAAGCAGGGTCGGGTCGCAGTTGCATGAGCGAAGGCTGACGAAGCAGCACCGTGAGGTCCACGGCGCTCAGGGTGCCCTCGTACCGACCGTTGTCCCAGGCTCGCCAATCGTCAAACACTTCGCTGGCGACCTCACCAAGGTTCTGATCGAGCAGGACACCGGTGTCGTCGCTCAGCGAAACCGTATCCACAGGACCGCCATCATCGCGCCAGCCGTCCATCCGAAGTAACAATCCTTCCAAGGCCGTTTCACCTTCCTCAAAGAGGACGATGTCCATCAAATCGTCGTGAAGGAACATGCCAATGGGGACGGCGTGGGCGGTGATGATCGCTGGATGTTCACCGGCCTGTGTAAGGGCCGAAGGCGTCCCTTGAACCAAGAGCCCCGACGGGGCGATGAATTCCCTCACGGCCAAACCGGGTTGGTCGTTCAGTTCGCTGCGAACATCGTGCAGTCGCATTTCGTTGGAAACGATGAGGAGGAGGGTGTCAAACCGGGGTTCGAGTAGGTCGGCAGGCACGGGCCGTAGGAGTTCCAAACCTTGAGCGTCAAATGTCCCGAACGTGGAGAGGGCGAGCGGGGCTCGCTCTTCGTTGACAAGATGTTCATCGAGCAGACCGAAGGCTTCGTTGTAAACTCCCTCGCGAACATCAAAACGAACCCATTCGGGGTTGAAGGTGCTGGAGTCGCTCTGACCCCCATCCTCGGAAAGAAGGAAAGAACTCGAGGTCGAGAGCACGAGAAGGAGAACGAACACACCTGCAGTAAGGCGGTTGGAAACTCCAGCCATGGCCTTGCCTTAGGCTCCTGTCCTTTATCGGTTCGGTCTGCTTGTCTAAACAGCACTCAATCAATGGGCCAGACATGTCGTTCGGCTTTGTCCATGAAAATCTCCTGAGACCAATCACCGACTTGGTGAGTGAACGCCGCAGGTTGACGAAGTTGCCCGGTGTAATCTCGGTACTCGAGCTCGATGACGATGTTGTATTCGTCCCAGACGGTGTAGCCAATGACCATCATCTCCAAATCATCGCCGGAGATGGAAGAGTGCCCTGCAAGAACACCGAGTTCGAGGGACATGCTGTCAATGACCTCGCCGTCAACGGTTTGGAATTCAACCTCCAACACGATGTCGGTGATGTCTCGGCTTCCATCGTTGTGGAGTTCGGTCATCATGAGGTGGCCACCCCGTTGCATGTAGTGAGTTTCCACCGTGACCGCATCCCTCGGAAGCACCCAATACCATCCGCTCAACGCCATGATGAGGAGCATGAAAAGTACGGCACCGGCCATGGCGACACGGGTCGGAGTGACCTCTCGCTTGAGCGTCGTCAGCAATTTTGCCGCTTCTTGGGCCGCCTCCCAATCTTCGAGTTCTTCACCCTCGAGCGGGGAGCCGCCCTGTCGCAAATCCTCAGCTGATGGTCCCGACATTGCTCATCACCCAAACAACATGGCCAATCCGCTGGCAAGCGCAGAACCGATGGGGTCGATCACCATGACATGGCGTGTTTCTACAAACTCGCCTGTGAAGGACCCCACCAAGGATAAATCCGTGACAATACCGTTGACACCGACCGAAGAGGCGGTTGGAATGATGCCCGTGAATTGGGCATCAAGCAACACGGCGCGACCTTCCATCTCAAACTCTCCAAAGACCGGTTTCACCCACGGTTCCACCAGTCCAGGTTGAACGTAGGCTTCGGCCGTAGCGACCAGCCTGCCATCCGTAATGTCGTCGATAACGATGAGCGGATATTCTCCCGGACCGGAGTAAATTCGAATCGTGGCGCCCTTGAGATTCTGTCCAACCACTTCGACCCGTTCGATGGTCACCCCGGGGGTCGCCGGTACGTCCGTTTGACGAACGTAGACTTTCTTGACCCCAGAACCGGATGAATCCACCCGCATGCCGAAGTCATCGGTCAGCGATAAGACAAACCGGGTCGGTAAATCCTCAGCCAGCATCAACACATCGCCCTTGGCTTCGATGGCCCTGCCGCTGGCTTCCAAGTACAGGTCCATGTCGTCGGTGTTGGAGGAGTAGTCCAAGGTTCGCATACCTTGGAAAGCCGTTTGTTTGCGGATGTCAAACCGTGTATCAGGTTCCGTCGCCAGTTTCATCTCTCCGGGAAGGTCTCGCATGAAGGCGGTTGACGGGTACCAGAAACCGTCGACGTACCGAAGTTGCTTGAGCATCAAAGAGTCTGCTGAGTGGCCGTTGATACGGTGGACTTCGGGCACCACAAGTGTGAGAATCAGTACGTCACCAATGACGGCAGAGACATCCGTGGATTGAGGAATCCCCACCACCAAGGCTTCGACCCGGGTGAGGGCTTCGTGGTCGATGAGAATGGCATGGGCTGATTTGAGACGCACTCCAGCATCGTAGTGCATGTCGACCGAGACCCTCGGAACGGTCAGATTCTCTTGGGTGGAAAACAATGCATTGACCTCAACGTTGCGAGGCGTGGTGGTGTCCAACCCGTCGATGAAGAGTTCCAAATCTCGACCTTCAAGGCCGTTGGCAATGATGGTCATCTGCGGGTACATCGGCTGCCATTGTGACATTTTGAGGTCGACTTCGTACGTTGGAATCCCACCGAGCATTCTGAAATCGTACACCAATTCGATGGTGCCGGCAGGCAACGAAGGAAGCCAAGCGCGAAGATGCCACGCTCGTGTATCATGAAGGGTCAAGCCCTCCTCCGCGAGTTGAGTCATGTTCACGTCAACCATCTCTGCGTCCGTCACCCTTCCGTCTTCGAGGGCGTTCACCAGGGCTTCGGCTGCCGTGATGTTGATCGCTTCGAGGATGGTGAGTGCCTGAACACGTTCGGATTCATCGATACGTCCGTCGGCAAGGATGTCTTCCATCGGACCTCGGGAGGTGGCGGTAAAGGCAGGCATCCGCGAGAGATTGGATTCGAGACGGGTTTGCTCAAGCGCCTCCATGCCCAAACCGTGCATCCAAGCAGGCTCAGCCTCAAGGTTTGACCCTTTCTTCAGGTCAACGGTCATGTTGAACGCTTCACCCGTGAACAAATCCAAACCAAGGCTCATGTTCTCGCTTTCACCGATTTCGCCTCCGACGTTCACCGTCAAGGCGTGGACAAAGTCGTTGACGACGCTGCCGAAATCAACCAGGTCGCCCAAGAAAAACGAAAGCGCTTCAATGCCTTCTTCCTCGCCAAAGGTTGGCAATTCAAGACCGTCTGAATCCACATCGGAAGGGAGCGTCAGGGAAATGTTGGCGGGCAGCGGATCGAAGTAGACCTTCCCGTTGAGTCCCAAGAACGGGTTGTCATGCGTCGATTCGTCCTCAAAAGAAACACCGAAGGGCGAAGACGAACTTCGTACGAGGCGTAACTCTGAATTGCCTTCGGGACCAAGAGAGCCCGGCACCAGCGGGCTGAGGCGCTCAATGGAGGTGATGTCCGAAAGTTTGAGACTCAAGCTGGCTTCTGCTGTATCTTCGTTCACCCAGAATCGGACGTGGTCGCCGTCCATCGTCAGCGGCGTGCTGGCGTTGGTCATCTGCACCTGAATGCTCTCCATCGGCCCGTCAGCGACGTAGCCCACCGTATCGCCCAACACCAATTGGAAGGAGGCTGGGAGCCCCGACAAGCGTATGGCGTTGCGCTGCTCACCGGATTGACCGCCGTAGGTAATGGTCCCGATAGGCTCACTGGCTTGATACTCAAGAGATTCTGCCTGTTGGAGAATGTTGAATTGGGCAGGGCGGTTTGATACCATCGCTGACTGTTTGATGGCGTTGTCCAGGTCACCGTCATCGTGCTTGATGTGGCCAATCAGCAGGGAGCCGCTGGCCGAGCCGTCCAATTGCATGTCTCGAATTTCGTTGATTGGATCGAAGGCATGCCGGACGTGAGAAATGCCTCCGATACGCATGCTCATTGCCACCGGAACCAAGGGCTCAACAGGACCGAGACGCCCGTCCACCACAGCGATGTTCGTGTCTTCCGACAGCAAAATGTGGTCCATTTCGGGCAGCCACGGTTGGGGGCTGCTGGCCAAGGCGAACAGAAGGTGTTCGATTTCCATCGACTCCCTGTTGCTGCTGGGCAGGCTCTTCTTCACTTGATTGTAGCACTGGATGTCAATCTCGCCGCCGGTGGAGCCAGCGGTGCCGACCACAGCTGATGGCAGGCCGTTGAGGATGGTTCCAATGTCCAAGATGATTTCCACGACCGTCAACAACGCATTGTCAAAGAATTGTGCAATCGTGTTCAAGTTTGGATTGTCAAAGTTGACCCGGTTAACCCCCGAAGATGAAAGAAGGAAGCTGCCTTGAATCACGATGACTCGTGGAAGGTCTTCCATCTCGACCAGCATGGACGAGCTGTCACCGGAATAACCACCACGCTTGAAGGAAGAAGCGTAGTTGAATTCCTTGATGGACGAGGTCCCTGCGATGAGGAACAGCGTGTTGGGGGGTTGAGCGGGATTGATTGGAAGCGTGGGGTCATTGACGTTGTTCGTGTTGTCCCCGGAGAAATTCTTGATGGCGATGATCAACGAAAGTCGGTCGGGAATATCTCCCGGAAGGTTCAGCGAGCCCGGAGCCTCGCCAATGGTGGTGAAGATGGCAGCGATTTCATCTTCGTGAAGCGATCCTGACGGCAGGCCTCGAATCCACAAACGCGAGTCCGTGATGTTGCCAAAGGGACTGTCGCCCTCTGGAACGTTGGACCGGTCTTCGAAGTAATGGATGTAAACATCCGTGCCAACATCGGAGTAGATTTCAATGGTGTCAAAGGTGTTCTCACCGATGTTATCGTTCCTCAAGGTCAAATCAACTTCGCTGGGAATGATGGTGTCGCCCTCTTCGGGGTGGAATCCAACATCGAGGTAGGCGTATTCGAGAATGTCAATCGACTGGTCGGGCTGCACCTCATCAAAATGCACGTAGCCCACGCCAATGCCGATACCACACTTGTGTTCACGGCTCGAAGCGTCGTAGTCGGTCGCAGGGTCGTAGTTCAAGGTCTCGCTGCAATCGGTCTGTTGCGAACCCCCCGGCGCGTTCGGATTGGACAAACGCACGGAATAGGGTGCGGTGATACCGGTCAGGGAAAGGTCGCTTGAGTTGACGGTGCCCAACAAGAGCGAGGTGATGAATTGCTGTGGCAGAGCGATGGCGCTGGTGATGTCAAAGGAAATACGCTCGATGCCCACGCCAAGGGTGACATCGGCTGGTGGTTGTGTAAATCGGGTGTCCACAACGATGGCGTAGGATTCCGAGTTGGACAGCGTGATGTCAAACGCCAAGCCCTTCATGAGCGACACTTCGAGATGCTCGAGTTCGTTCCACAGCGGGTCGTTGATGTTCAAGGCGCTGACGGCCCACTGGAAGGTCGGGCGGATCCACAACTCCGTCGGAACCCCCGGTACACCCGGAATGGGGTTGTTGCTGGTTTCGATGCCGAAGCCCTCGCCGAGGGTGGTCAAACCTTCCAAGGTCAAGCCGACCGATAGGTCGTCTGTACCATCTCCGTCGATGTCGATGTAGTTCATGAACAGCACAAGGTCCGTTCCGACCAACAACTCGCCCGTGAAGGTGCCCTTGTCCCATGCCTCGTAGGCGGGGCCATCGTTGCGGGAGGTGAAATTCACGTAAACAGCGTAGGTGTTGATACCGATGCCCAAGAGATTGTCAAGACCGAGGTTCTGAACCGAGAACAAAGTCTCCCAAAGATTGTACGGCCATGCATCGGGATGCGTGGCGACATCGGTCAAGAATTCGTAAGGGCGTGGGTGGTCCTCCTCAAAAGGCGTGGTGTCCCGAAGTTCAACTTGGTTCAACACGTTCTCTGCGTCAGCCAAGGCATCGCCGGATTGAACCGGTCGCTTGGAGGCATCGAGCAAGGCAAACGAAGACTGTGCACCTTGAATGGCGACCAGGGATTCGCCCTCTGCTGCTCGGTCAGCGAGCGTGTCGGCGAAGGCATCGAGAACACCAAAGTCATCGCGTGCAACGGTTACATCGCCCGAAACCGGTTGCATCATCGAGAGTAACATGACGGCCACGAGCAACACAGCGGTGCGTCCACGCCGATTGGGCTGACGGAGCCCGACACGCAAGAGGCGTAGCGCAGGCTCATCCATGTCGGTTCCTCAGCCCTCATCCTTTGAGAAGCATTCGCCGCTGTGTTCACTGAAATGCCCTTTCCCGGCTTGTCAATCAATCGTTGGCGCTGATGGTTTGGTCGACGCCGCAAGCAGGGCATGCAACCACGGCATGTTGTATGCCTGCTGGAATATCAAGTTCGAACTGGGCCTGACAGCTGCTGCAGGTGTGTCGAACCGAGGTGGGCGCCGGAGGCGGTGGCGGCGTTGGAGCAGGTGCTGGTGCAACCGGAGGCGAAGGCATTTCAGGCACGCTGATGCCCGAAGACACGGGCTTTGCTGATTCGTGATTCATCTCGGTTGGCAAGTCAACGGCAGAAACCGGCGAGTCCATGTCGGGAAGGTCGACCGAGGGAATGGACACGGTCGACGCCCCCTCGCTGGCCTGCTCCAAAGGCATCGACACGGGTGTCGGTGCTTCTGCGGGAAGGGCGGAAGCCCCAGCGATTTCTTCGACGAGATGGTCGAGGGAATCGTCCATCGCTGAACCTGAAAGATCACCAGAGAGCAACGCAGCGGCCTCGGAGGCGGCTTGTTGGCTGGCATCGGAAAGCGGAGCCTGAACATAGGCCGCTTGTGCAAAGCCGGCGTTTGGGTCGCCGGCGGCGGTGGACCCGTAAATGGCGTCCATCTCCGCTTGTTTTTGAGCGGCCACGCGTTCGTCCTCTGAGACCACCTCTCCCAAATTCAATCCGGCGAAATCCTCAGCTTTTGAGAACAACGTGAGTTTGGAACGCTGGGCCGTCATGGCCATGTGCGCTTGGGCCTCTTCCCTGTTGAGGCCGCGCTCAATGAGGAGATTGAAACCTCTGTTTTGCTGAACGGCTCGGTTGAAGGCCAAGCCGCCTGCACCAACCACCAGAAGTATACCCAACACCGTGATGCCACCCGTGTAGGGTACTGAACGCTCTGGAGCAGAGGAAATATCAACCGAGAAAGCGTAATTGGCGGTGTTGTTTGAACCGTCAAAGACGGTAACGACGATCTCTTTCAAGCCCGGGCTGTCAAAGGTGATGCTCGGTTTCAAACCCACTCGGTCAGGGTCGTCTTTGGTGTTGCCGTTTCCATCGGTGTCTTTGGAAGGTTGCAAGTCCCAATGAACGCGAAGCGACGAATCGGTGTCAAAGGTGTCGCTGACGGCGACCTCAAATTCCAATGCATCACCGGTTTCTGCCACGGTGGGGAAGGCGGCAAGAAGCGAGGTGTCGAAGGTTGGAAGTGTGGGGTCCACCGATTTCACCACGGCGGTGGTGTTGCCTGCATTACCGCTCATGTCCGTGACGGTGAGGACGACGGTGTAGTCTCGCAGTTCATCGGGCGTGAAGGAAATCACCGAGAGGTTCGCACTGGATTGACCGTCAACCGTCCAATCGCATCGTTCGATGAGGTGGTCATCGCTGCTGCTCTGGCACGACATCTCGATGGAATTGTCAACGTTCACTCTCCATCCATTCGAAACCAGCGTGACGTTGTCCCCGCCCCCTTGGATGATAGCGTTGGGCGCAACGGTGTCTTCGACAGCGACCGCGTAACTCGTCATCGCTTCTTCCCCGGAAGGTGCCGTCATTTTCACCGTGATGGTTTTGCTACCGGGCGTTGACCAGGACGCCTCAATGCTGAGGCCACTGGCATCGGGGTCGTTGGTAGGATTGCCGTCCTCGTTGCTGTCGACGTTGGCATCGATGTCCCAGACAAACGTGCCCTGTTGATTCAATCGGTTGGGCGTGGAAGAGGCGTCCAGGATGATGGCCTCACCGAGGGACACGGTCGCCATCTGCTCGTCCGTGATGGTTGGCGTGAGCGGGGGGGCCAATTCCAGTCGCACCGTCATTCGCAAGGCTTCGGTTCCATTCCCTCCGCCCAAGGGATTGTCCGTGTTGTCCACGACCAAAAGTAACTCTTCGCCTTCCAGCGAGGAAGGGACCTGCCAAGTCAAGGATTGGGGAGACTCAACGGCTTGAAGAGCGCCCCCCTCGATGAATTTCACCCCGATGCCTCCCGCGGTGTAGCGGTCGTGCATGGTTCGAGTCTGAAGATAGACGTCCCCTACGAAGGTCAGGTCCCACGCCGACAGGACGACGGTGGTCCCGGCGTCCAAACGCAGGTCGTCGCCGGAGAGAAGCACGTCGTAGGCCCCTGCATCAACCGCCAACAGGTCGTTGAAAGGCGTCCAGTAGGCTTGAGTGAGTTGGTTCACCGTGGCCGAGACGGTGCTTTGAAGCCCGCCTTGGTCGCCTTGGCCTGCATCGCCGTCGTGAGCGCTGTTGTCCAGGACCATGTACCAGCGCTTGGCACTGATGGAGGGCGGCACCTTCCAGTGGAATTCATAACCTCCAAGAGCGGATTCGGTGCTGGCTGGTTGGGCCATCACCGAGCGGTAAGACTGGCCAAGTTCGTAGGGCTGAATGCTGTTTTCATCGAAAAAGAGCAAATCGATGGCGTCATCGACCACGATGACTTGAATCTCGTACACATCGCCGGGCTGAAGCAAACCGAGGTCAACGATCACGCAAACATCCGGGTCGATGTCCAAGGTTGGTGGAAGACTTGCTCCGTCCTGGGTGAGGCAGGAAGGGGCTGCTCGACCTTCATCGGCTTGCGCCCCGATTGGAACGGCGAACAAAAGCAGCACAAGAGCCCATGCCGTCAGCCAACGCATGGAGGTTCCATCCTCGCCGTTCATTTCAACGATTGGGTGGGATGTTCGCCAGCGCCCAACCCTCGCTTCCCCACTTCAGGTGAGTCAAATCGCCGTCATCGTCAACCACCAAACGGTCGTTGTCGTTCAGTGCCACCACCGCCACGCCGTCAGCGGCGGTCTTGGCCTCGTCTTCAGGCGTCTTCGAATTCTTGATGCGATTGCTGTAGTGCGTCAGCGCAAGGTAGGTCGCCCCAACGGCTTGAGCGGAGGCCACAGCGCCGGCAGCGGTCGAGTGCATGTGTTCCTCGGCCTTGTCGTGTTGTTCCTCAAGAAACGTCGCTTCATGAATCAGAAGCGTAGGCGCAAGAGAATCATCCCATGCTTCGGGCGTGGTGGCCGTATCTCCTGAGATAAGAACGCTGACGGCGGCTCGCTCACCACCACGAAACCAGGAAGCGGCGATGGTTTCGCCGTTCGCATCGGTGATGTTTTCGCCACGGGCTACCATGGCTCGCTGCTTGGTCGTGAGTTGCATTTCATCGGCTCGGGCTCGGTCAAATTTTCCGGCCATGGCTTTCTGTTGGACCATCCATCCGCAGGAAGGAACGGTGTGTTGGGTTGGGACCGGACGGAGGGAACTGTCCCCCCATCCCTCGGGTTGTGGCATTTCCTCCAGCAGGCGGGCTTGGCCTGAAGTGGGGTCCACCTCTACCCATCGGTCAGCGTTCACGACACCCAGAACCCAGCGGATGGGGAAACGAATCATGTCGCCACCAAGTGCGAACCACGCCATCCATTGACGAGCGAGGTCCGCCGAGGGAGCCGCTTCAGGCAGCGGTTCATCGTTGAGGAGAGCCTCCGCAACCTCTGCCGATGTTGGCCCGATGATGAGGAGGGGGTGTTGCCGGTTTTCCAAATCCATGGACTGCAACCAAGGTAGCGTCCCCCAGGTGTGGTCAAGATGACCGTGCGTGAACACGAGGGCGTCAACAGCACTCGGTTTGAGCGTCTCGCCGACCGAGTGGCGCTTCAGTCGCCGACGCTGAAGGGCGTAGCGGGTTTGGAAGCCTTCGCCACAATCCACGACGACAATCCCATTCGGGCCTTTCACCAAACTGCCACTGACGGCGCGTTCTGGGGTTGGGCGGGCCGAAGCCGTACCGAGAACGTGGACGTCGAGAACCATGGGTGATCACTCAGGACTGAAGAGGAATGGGCGTGGGTGGGAACCAGCGCAGGACGACGATGTCGTTGATGGCGCGAATCCAACGCCAAGGGACGGCCAACGGAATGGAACCTTCCACCAAATCCTCGGGGGTGTTTCGAACAAAGAGATGCGTGCAGTGGAGAGATTCGGCGTCGATGACGGCATCATGGACGATGCCGAGTTTGCGCCCGTCGGGCAAATAGACATCCAGGCCTGTCCAGTGGGACATGACCTCAACGCCTTGGACCATACACGCCGCTCTCACTGAGACTCAATAAAGCCACGGACAAACTTGAGGGAAGAACCCTGAATTGATTCACTCTTCTTCCCCCTCAGCATCCCAATCGATGCGAGGGCATTTGTCCCAATTTGGATCGTTCATCGAATGCAGGCGTTTTTCCTTGGGTTCTTCTCCGAGGAATTCGGTAATTCGAGGGATACCACGAAACCGGTTCCGGAATGCTTGAGTCGCTGGTGCACGTCGTAAGGATTCGTAATCTGTGTGAACCCGAAGAAGAATGCAGACGATTAGTTTGAGTTGGCGTTCAAGCAGTCTGAATTGCTTTTGTTGGGCTCGAAGCGTGGTGACAATGGCTTCGATTTGGCCAAAGACATCGTTTTTCCACTCAAGATGATGGTAATCCTCGTCTTCCTTCAAGGCAGACCACCGGTGGAAGTTGTGAACATCCACGTAATTCAATCGGAGGAGCCGAAGCCGTTCAAACATGGACTTGTTTCCTTCAATGTAGGTTTCTAGAAGTTCAATACGATCGAAGGTGATGTTGTACAAACGAACCAAGTCGTCTCGGGACATTGAAAACATATCAGAATAGTAGACTGGAAGCCCTTCTCTCTCCAACCACGCTGCAAAGGTGGGCGGGGAACCGGGCGGTGCGGTGAAGGACCCCGGATTGCGTTCTGGGCGCCGGTTCAAACGGTTTCGAAATTTTTCCCGTGCCTCTTGAAAATTTTTCTCAAATTCTTCTGAAAATATATCTGACATCTCTTTACCTCTTTTTTACAACGTGCAAACAATGTTACACAAGGCCCCACCCTATATCAAAAGCATGGTATGGCCAAGTTCTCAGATCAAACCTTTCTTTCAGCACGTCTTATCCAACAACTTGTGGATAGGATGTCGCAGAATTGAACCCTCGTAGTTGAGGGTTTTCCAATTCTAGGGTTCAAATCACTTGCCACGGTTCAGGTTGGCACGAAGCGAAGGTCGCAACTTCTCGGCGCCCTTGCCCTTCTTGTGCAGACCACGACCGCGCTTACCGGCGGAGGTCTTGCCACGGTAGGCTCGTCCACGGTGGGCGTGCTTGCCGTTGGCTCGGGAAAACACACCGAGCTGCTTGTCGTTGACGATGGCAGGATGGTGTGTGTCGATCATGATGACTTCGTAGTACTTGTGCTTCCCATCTTGGCCGACCCAGTAGGAGTTGAGGACCTCGAGGTTGGGGAAGTGGCGGTTCACACGCTCTTCGGCGATGCGCTGCGTGTTCTTGGCCATGGTGATCTTGGAAATACCGGCCTTGGACGGCTTGCGCTTCATGTGAATCTTGCCCTTGCGAAGTCCACCACGGCGAACACGGGTGCGGATGAGGATGACGCCTTGCTTGGCTTTGTAGCCCATGCGGCGAGCGGCATCGAGGCGAGTGGGGCGCTCGATGCGGCAGTTGACAGGTTCACGGCGCCACTGGGCCATGCGCTGCTGTCGGTACATGTGGGGCAGTGCGTCTTTTGGACGTCGCCAGGTGTTTCGAACGTGTTGGTACAATCCTTGTGCCATGGTCTCACCTCTGCTTCTCAGCATCCAGCCGACCAATCTCCCCTTTATGAGCCTGCCCACGCGGTTTGGGGGACCCTAAGGCGTCCATATCGGCAGGCCTTCCGCTTGGATGCCACGCCAGCCGCCCCACAAAGACTTCACGTTGGTCCAGCCCATGTCTTGCAGCGATTTCGCTGCAATGGCGCTCCTGAAGCCTCCACCGCAATAGAGCACAAGGCGCACATCATCGGCCAATTCCTGCTTCTCGATGTCTCGCTCGAGCACGCCCTTACCGATGTGCACCGCTCCTTCCAAGTGGCCGGCCTCAAATTCGTGGCGTTCCCGCACGTCGATGACCACCAGCGGATCGCCGTCGTCCATCATGGCCCGCAGGTCAGGTGCTTCGCATTCACCGATTTCGCTGCGAGCGGCCTCGACGATGGCAAGGAACCTCGGGCTGTGCTTTTTGGCCATGAATTTCCCAGATGGGTTAGCCTCTTGAGCACATCGCCCCAGCCGTCAGCATGGCAGGGCAAATCACGGGCCTCGACGCCGTCATGGAGGCGCTTGAAAACGGCGTCGCCATCGACCGGGTCCTCGTTGACCGAGACCACGACACCTCAGCCCTGCGCGCCCTGTGCGAAGCTGCTGATATCCCACTTGAAGAGGGGTCGACCAACGACCTCTGGCGCATGTCGGCTGATGGCGCTCAAGTGGCTCTGGCCCTGACCGGCCGCGCCCAGCACGAGACGCTTGAGGAGGTCATGGCCGGTGGCGGGTGCGTTTGGCTCTTTGACGGCGTGGAATACTCCACCAACCTCGGTTTTACCATTCGAACCGCTGAGGTTTCAGGAGCAGACGCCGTTCTTCTCAACGTCTCCAAAACCCACGAAGAACGCCGTACGATTCGCCGAGCGAGCATGCGGGCCGACCGCTTCATTCCCGTCGTCTACACCACGACCCCCGCTATTTTGGAGGCGGCAGCGGCCAACGACTTTCGCATCATCGCCGCTGAAGACGTCGGTGTCAACGGGCCTTGGGACGAGGACATGACGGGCAACGTGCTGCTGGTTGTGGGGGCTGAGCGCGACGGCGTGAGCCCGGAGGTGTTGGAGGCTGCAGACGCTGTCGTCAAACTCCCCATGGACGGTTTTGTTCCGTCTTACAACCTCCAGGTGGCCGTGAGCGTGTTGGCCGTGGAAGCCCTTCGTCAGCGGGAATTACGGGGAAACTGAATTAAAGCGGCGATTTTGAGAAGGAAGCATGGGTTTCTTTGCAACCATCGGGCGCGGCTGGGAAATGAGCAAGTTGAGCATGAGCGTGGTCAAGAAAGACCCCGAACTGTTGGTCTACATGATCATCGCCGGTGTCATGAGCCTTGCCTGCCTTGTCGGCATGAGCATCCCGCAATTTCTCGAAATGGAGTGGGCGGTCAATCCCGACGGGACCTTCACGGGCGCCTACTTCGGGTTCACCTTCCTGGCCTACATGGTGCTCAGCATCATCGTGGTGTTCTGGAATTGCGCCATCATCGCCAACGCTAACATTCGTTTGACGGGCGGCGACCCCAAGTTTGCCGACGGTGTGAACGCTGCCCTCAAGCGCCTGCCCATCATCATCGTGTGGGGCATCATTGCGGGTACCGTGGGGCTCTTGCTGAAAGCCCTCGAAGGAGCCGCACGCAGCAGCGATAACGACGCCATGCGTGCGCTCGCCTCAGTAATTCATTTCCTTGGTGGCCTCGCTTGGTGGGTGATGACCTTCTTCATGATTCCCTATCTGATTTTGGAAGGCCAAAGCGTCGGCGACGCCCTCAAGTCAAGCAAGAAGACCTTCTTCTCAACGTGGGGCGAAAACATCACCTCGGGTCTCGGAATCGGGCTCATCGCCTTCCTCATCGGCATTCCATTGGTGATGGTAACCATCGCACTCACAGCGGTCGCTGGCCCGGTTGGTCTTTTCTTCGGCGCCATCGCCATCGGCCTTCTCATCGCTTGGGCCAACGCCGCCGAGCAGGTTGCCGTTGTGGCGCTGTACCGCTTTGCCAAGGACGGTCAAATGCCGAAAATCTACCAGGACAACGGCATGCAAACCTACACTTTTGGCAACGCTGGAATGGCTTGAAGGCCGTTCAGATTGATTCACAGGCCGTTGGCCTTGTTCATTCGGTCAAGGTGTTTTTGTGCATTCAGTCGGATGCGCGCATGCGGTGAACGGAGTCCTGCCTCAAACATCTCGCGCATTCTTGGGTAATTGGGGAAATTGTGCGGCACAAGCATGTAGGCGGCTCGCAGGACAAAACGCCAAGGAGAATGCCACACTTCATCCACCAGCATGTAAGCGTCCTCATCACGGATGTCGCGCATCCCAGACAAGACCACACGATTCACCTCACCCGAACCGTGTTTCATGAGCGGAAGCCAAAGTTGGCCGTGGTTCACTGACATGTTGCGCTTGGAGGCCTCGACGATACCGATTTGAACCCCTTCCAACGGTGAGGACAACTTTTCTTTTGCCCATCGCTCAAACCACGAACCGTACGTCCGAATCCGCTGGAGAAAGCGGCCCAGTTCGTGTTGAGGCAACTCATCGAGAATGCGCCGTAACCACACGTCCATGTTCTGACGATGTGAAAGCCAGATGACGAGCCGACGCTCCAACCACGTGCCGGGGTCGTCCTCCAGCAGCATATCGCTTCGCTCAATCAGGCGTTCTTCTAATTCCTCGAAGAGAGCCAATCGCTCGTGCACCGCCCAACCCAGCGTTTGGATGGGATGGTCAAGAAGTCCGTTGAGGTCGTCCCATGCTGTTTCAGCGTCGGTTGAAGGATACTGGTTCAACGCACATCGAATGACGTCAGGGTTGTTCGATGTCGCCACGAGATTACGAATCATGTCGAGAACGACGCCCTCCCCGCCTTCACCAATCTGGGCTATGGCCCAAATGATGTCGTTCTCGTCACGCTGCTCGTGCTCCCCGAGAAGGCGCTCGGCGATGGCACGGGCCGCCTGTGGGTGAAACGGCCAGCGGAAGGAATCTCGAAGAAGGGCCCAATCCTCTTCGTTGAGCGTATCAAGTGCGTGTTGAACAGCGTCCTCAGGAACCCGCACGATGGCGAGAAAGGCAGCTTGTAGATCACGACGGCGTTGGTCAAGAACCGGGTTAAAACGTGAACGACCTCGGCCCCAGTATTTCTCAGGATAGAGGCTTCGCTGGAGGGTGTGAGGGAGGCTTTTCTCTGGCACCTCTTCGCTGCCACAGAGCAAGAGAAAACAGGCCACAAAATCGGTGTGAAGCACACTGCTTGGACCCTCTTGGGGAGCGACGCAGACGCGCATACCGTTGACTTCGACGGGCAAATGACGAGCCTCAAACCGGCCACCTGCACCGCATCCAGCGTCAAGGTTGGCTGCCACCATGGGGAACACAGCAAGTTCGTGACCGTTCACGGTTCGCACCAACCGCTCACCGTGCGTGGATTGCTGAACGGTCCACGCCTCCGATTCTCTGGCAAGTTGTTCGCACCATGCAAGGGCTCGAAGAATGGCGGACCGGCGTTTTTTGCTGAGTTTCTCGGGGAACGTGATGTTTCCAAAGGGCGTGGCTTGGACGGACATCACCAACTTTAGAGCATGACACTACATAACCGAAGGCCAACAAAAGTCCGGTCAGTCAACGGATTTGACTTCGATGTTCCAACCGGATTTCCCTTTACGCTTGACCTTCACCACTTCAACATGCATGGCTTCCCCAACACGATAGAACGTCTCACGCATGCTCCATTCAATTTCTTCCATCTTTTCTTTACGATACAAGCCGCTGTTCTTGGCATCTAATGTGAAAAAGATGCCGAGCTGCTCGTGGATACCTGATACCGTCGCAGATTTGACGACGACACCGATTCGGTAGGGCGGTTGATTTCTGGCCGCTGTTGCTGGATTTGATGCGTCCGAAACTTGCTTTGATTGAGCGGGTTGCTTCGTTTTCATCAACACCATCTTTTGCCAGTCCGGCATGGAGTGATAACCAAAAAACAAGGAACGCAGGTGATCAAGACGAAACGAATCTCCCTTTGAGCCGGGGCCCACGAAGGCGATGGTCTCTTCAGGTGATACATCAATCGTGCCTTTTTGACCGTCCCAGCCTTTGGTTTCTCCAACGAACTTTGGTCCAAAAAACAGGGTGCTCCACCAACTGCGCAAATTCTTGAAGCGAATCTCTTGGTACTGTGTGCGCCACTGGTCGGTGAGTGGCATTGAGCGTACATCACCGTCGACCTCAACACCGTTGTTCGCCATCACTGCATCCCACGTACCACAGTGTCCGAAGAAGGTACGAACCGCTTTCAGGAGGTCTTTCGACATGGTGGCCTCATCACCCAAAGGGCGCTCAAGAATGCCCTTGAGTTCGTTCATGCTCTTGGCCACATGAGCATCCAGAAGACGCTTGCCGGTGGTGACCGATTCATCGACCTGCCCGCTTCCTTTGAACAGCAGAACGGAGTGGACTTCCGTGGCTCCCAATTGAATCCCCGTCAGGCCCATCGTATCTTTGAGGCGTTTGCTGGCATCGTCGAGTTTCGCAAAGGTCCAGTTCCTGGAGGCCCCGTTTTGATGCAGCACACCTTGCTCGTTCATCGTGATGGACCCTTTGAAATTCTTCACTTCAATGAGCAAAATTCGGTCGGCCATGACGGCGATCAGGTCAACTTCACGCCGGCTCCTTCCACCCTCAATTTTCGTAAGTCGAACAGCATGGTGAACCTCCAATACATGTTTCATCTTCCGCAGTTGTTTCGCAACCTTCAATTCAGCCTTGGTCGCTGCTTGCTTTGCGTGATTGACGGGTGGTAGATTCTGGTTGTCGAGCGAGGAAAGCCAACGATAGTTCGCTAACCACCCCATGCTTTTTCTTATTGGGCGACCATACTTGAAGCATCGGTTTCGTTTTCACCACCAGCCTCCAGCGAAGTCCAACGCCATATGGCATAAGAAAGCCACATCATGCCGAGTTGAGCGACCAATCGGAGCACGTGCCAGTGGTCAGCGTAGGTCTTGCCGTTGAGCGGGATGTTGTTGACCCACATGTTGAGGTTGGCCCAGTAAATGCCGACGAGAAAAATCAGGCTGCCCAGCGCCGCATGGCGACGAGTCCACGGAAGAATGAGCCCGACGCCAATAGCAATTT
>JASLVM010000027.1 GCA_030741355.1 Candidatus Poseidonia sp.
AAGAAAACCCGGAAAAATATCCGCGATTCGCCAACCTGTTTGGTTGGACGGTTCGAAAACATACGGTTCGACATCCAACGTCAACGGGTCTTGGCCGAGGAACATCAACTGATCCCCGATTTTGCGCAGGCTCAAGACAGTACCGTTGAACTCCAAGGAGATATTTCCGTTCACATCCATTGACCAAATTCCATTCGTGGTACCATTGTTTGCAGTGAAATACAACGTTGAGTTGATGGTGCAGAAATTCGCAGGGTTGCTCCCCGTGGCACCGGGATTGATGTCCTCGACTTGGTCAACAGCGAATACGGTGCAAATGAGAGAACTGGTCATGATTTCTCCAGATTCAAGAACCCCGTTTTGAGGAATACCTCCGCCTGAACCGTCGTCGAGTCCCTGCTGAAGCAACTGCCCGGTTCCATTGCATCCAAGGTATGCTGGTGCGACGGAAAGACGTGCGACCATCATGGCTGTGGTAGAACTACCGTTGGCTCCGTCTGCTCCATCATTTCCATCTTCGCCATTGCATACAACGACAAATGAATCTACTTCATCGGGAGAAAGCGTATTGTCGCCGTTGTCGTCAACGCCCGTTTCCACGATGGTCCCCCCATTTTGGCATCCTTCGACAATTGCTTCGGTGCGTGTGGTAATAAGGGAGGTGAGGCCGTTCTCACCGTTGGTGCCGTCAGCACCGTTGCTTCCATCTGCACCGTTGCTTCCATCTGCACCGTCTTGACCGTTCATGCCGTTTTGTCCATCGGTGCCGTTGACCCCGTCTTGCCCGTTGGTGCCGTTGACTCCGTCGGTTCCAGGTTGGCCTTCTTCACCGGTCAAATCGACGGTGGTCCAGACGTTGTTTTGGCAGACCTCGAATCCAGAAACATCAGCAACGAAGAAAATCTGGTTGTTGATGGCCTGGCCACACGTTGGCAACTCGTCGCCACTCAAGACGAGATGGAAACTTGAGCCTGCCGTTCCGTTTTCTCCTGCCACACCTTCTTCGCCTTGGGGGCCTGTTGGTCCTTCGGCGAAGAGCGAGGAATAGAGCGAGAGCGGGGCGACCACCAGCATGATGACGATGAGAATGAGTTGAGTTTTGTCCGATGAGAGGCCTGTAGAAATCCCCGAGAGCGAACCTGGCTTTGTTTCGGTGATGGGGATGGAAGGCTCAGGCGTGGCAACCGGCATTGTAGGTTCGTGAGTGGGAAGTGGCAAGGCCGGTTCGTGGGCGGCGGGAATGTCTGCTACTGGTGGTTGTTGCTCACTTCGCCACTGGTCGATTTGCGTTTGGGTCCATCCTTGTTCAAGCAGTTGTTCATCGGTCCACATGGCTTTTTGTCATTGTTACCTTTTAGATGATTTTTGGTACATTGATTTGACAAACGGTTACAATGATGATACGAAAGGAAATATATCCTCCCCCAAAAACGGACAACATGTCGCTTGAAGCCTTCCATATGACCCTCTTGCTCTCCGCGCTCTTGTGTTCCTTGGTCGCCGGTCTGTTGTTTGGATTTGCCGTGGTGGTCATGCCCGGCATCACCAAGCTCGACGACGATGACTTTCTCAAGGCGTTCAAGCACATGGACGGCATCATCCAAGACAACCATCCGCTCTTCATGTTGGTGTGGGTCGGATCCATTTTCTCAGTTCTGGGCACACTGGTTCTCGGCACGCTGCAATTGACCGGCCTTCATCTCAACCTTCTGTGGGCGGCAGGTGTGCTGTATTTGCTCGGGGTTCAAGCACCGACCATCCGGTTCAACATCCCGCTCAACAATGCCTTGCAGGGCTGGGACCTCGCATCGATGGATGAGGCGGCGTTGGCCGAAGCCCGTACGGAATTTGAGGCTCCGTGGAACCGGTGGAACCGAATCAGGACTTTCAACGGCGTCGTGTCCGTTTCGGTGCTTCTCTTTGTTTTGCTGAAGTTGTGAAGGCCGTGCGGGACATTCGTCCCAACTTCATCAAGGCCCTCGCATGAACATCGTCACCGCTTTCTTCTCGTGCTGAAGCACACCCACCTCTTCGAAGCCAAATCGGTGGTGGAACCGCACCGAGCCCGGGTTGGGAGGCTCCAAATTTACTTCGGCTGCCACCGGGATGTTTTGTTCTCCTGCGTGCCTTGCCACCTGTTCGTAAAGCATTGAACCGACGCCTTCGTTCCGGTGAGCCTCGGCCACGGCGATGCGGTCCACGTAGAGGAAGGCCTCGTAGCGCTGGTTGAACCATGCATAATTCAGGCTTCCATAGGCGGTGGAGGGTGGCAAGCAGATGACGAAACCGAGCATGTGGCCGTCTTCGAACGCTCCTATGGAAAACGATGCAAGGTTGAGCAGAGAGGCGAGTTCTTCGGGAGAGACCTGCCCTGTTCCGGGCAATCCCTCCTCGTTGATGGCCCACATGGCCTCAACATCGTCCGGGGACAAGGCTCGGATGTCCATGACCGCCAAGCTCCCAGTATGGGATTCAAACCTTCTGCCAGTCCGTGCCGTTCCACCAGCGGTTCGTACCGTCGCTCATGAGGCGCCAGGTGTGGCCGTTTTCGTCGGTCCACTGGTTCGCCACGGTGGGCTCAGCAGGTGCCGCCACCGGTTCTGGCGTTGCGACTTCGGCCACAGCGGCGGCTTCGCTGACCGTCGGTTGAGCGTTCATGTCGGGCATGGGCGTGGTGGCAGCGTAGGTTTGCACCGTTTCCATCGAGGAGGTTGTGCCGGCAGGTTGGGCGCTCATGTTCGGCATCCCGGGGGGCAGGCCACCAGCGCTGAAGTCCTTGGCAGTGTCCTCTTCTTCGGCCATGCGCTTGCGTAGAACGACCACCACAGCGGCGGTGATGATGATCATCACCAAGCCGATGCCGATGAGCATGTTTCGCTGTGCGGCAGCTGCGGCTTCTTCTTCCTCTTGAGCCAGTTTGGCTTCGAGCACGGCTTGTTCGTTGTCGCCCATGCCGTCGCCATCTGAATCCATGGTTTCGGTGGCGTCGTTGGGGAAAGCGTCGGCGTTGTTTCCAACCCCATCGCCGTCGTTGTCCGCCCATTCAGTGCTGTCTTCTGGGAAGACGTCAGCCTCGGTACCTTGCGGGTTGTCGCCGTAGCCGTCGTTGTCGGCGTCGGCCCATTGGGTGGCGTCGTTGATGAAACGGTCGGGCGTGGTGCCTTGTGGATTGTCCCCGTAGGTATCGCCGTCGGTATCAGCCCACTGGGTGGCGTCGCTGGGGAAGGCGTCGGCGTTGTCCCCGTAGGTATCGCCGTCCGTGTCGGCCCACTCGTTGGCGTCCTCTGGGAAGGCGTCGGGATTGTTCCCCTCTGCGTTGTCGCCGTAGCCATCGCCGTCCTGGTCGGTGGTTTGCGTGGCATCATCGGCAAAAACATCGGCGTTATCGCCCACACCGTCTCCGTCGGTATCAACCGTCTCGGAAGCGTCGGTCGGGAAGACGTCGCTGTTGTCGCCCACGCCATCCTCATCGGTGTCGACCCATTCGGTCTCGTCACCCGGGAAGGCGTCGGGGTTGTTGCCAGCGGGGTTGTCGCCGTAGCCATCACCGTCGCCGTCGGTGGTTTGCGTGCCGTCAAACGGGAAAGCATCGCCGTTGTCACCCACGCCGTCCTCGTCGGTATCAGCCGTTTCAGCAGCGTCGCTTGGGAAGGCGTCGGCGTTGTCGCCCACGCCATCACCGTCGCTGTCAGCCCATTCGGAACTATCGGTGGGGAAGGCGTCCGGATTGGTGCCAGAGGCGTTGTCGCCGTAGCCGTCACCGTCGTTGTCGGTGGTTTGGGAGGCATCGTTGGGGAAGACGTCGGCATTGTCGCCCACACCGTCTCCATCGGTGTCTACGGTTTCCGAACCGTCGTTGGGGAAGACGTCAGCGTTATCGCCCACGCCATCGCCATCGGAATCGGTCGTTTCGGTGTTGTCGTTGGGGAAGGCATCTTGGCCGTCCAACACACCATCACCGTCAGAATCGATGTCCTGAATGGTCACTTCATTGCTCATCACGTCGTTGCCGAATTCGAGGCCGTCGTGAGGCGTGACCTTGGCCTTCCATTTCTGACCTGCTTGGGTGAGGGAGGCTTGAATGGTGGTCTTGTCGTCGTGAGCACTGTTGTGGGTGCCGTCCACGTACCATTTGATCTCGGTCTGGCTTGATTCAGGGTCGCTGTCGTTGTCGGCGTAATCGTAGGTGAGGGTCAACGCTTCATCGCTCTTGGGACTGGGTGCCGGCGCAATCTGGACGTTGGAAGCCACCGGAGCGTCGTTGGGTGGCAAACCTTCGGGGATTTGCACCTGAATGTTGGCCCATCCATCACCGCTGTTGAAGCCGTTGCCGTTGGTCTCCATGACGGCGATGTCGGCCGTGGTTGCTCCCGAGCCGCCAAAGGGCGCAAACCAGTCAAAGGACCACGAGATTTGGTTGCCGTTGGTGTGCGTGGCTGAGTTTTGGGCTTGATTGATTTGAACGCCGGGCCCGGGGCTTACAAGTTGTCCTTTGTCGATTTCAACGTTGAACCCTCCGTTCGAGGGGGAACCACCGGTTTGGACGGAAATGGTCACGGTGTAGATGGCGCCGGCGATGTAGGTCGCTGGGAAATTGTGGCTCACGGAAACGCCACCAACGCTGCTGTGGCAGGTGCATCCTAGACCGGCTTGACTGTGCTTGCCTGCGGAATTTCCTTCGATGGCGGGAACCGAGGTGATCAAAAGCATCATGACGGCCAAAGCAACAACGCGGGCAGGGATGTTCATAGCCCTCGGATTGTTACATTACACATAATAAAATTGGTTTGCCGTCCGTAGGGGAGGTAGCACACTGTCAGTGATTTTGCCACTCCGTACCGTCCCACCACTGATGGCTTCCGTCGCTCATCATTCGCCATGTGTAGCCGCTTTCATCGGTCCACTGGTTGACCACGGTAGGCTCCAAAGGTGCAGCCGTTGATGACGTGGGCTGGCTTGCTCCCTCCACCGTCGCCTCATTGGCGATAGCGGACGACGATGCCTCGAGTTCGGGCAACGAGAAATCCTTCTCGCCTTCAGCCTCGGGTTCGGTGCCTCGGCGAAGCAAGAACACGACGATGGCTGCGATGAGGAGCAGGGCAACTCCGCCGCCGACGAACATCTGTTGCTGTGCAGCCGCGGCTTCTTCTTCCTCTTGAGCGAGTTTGGCTTCAAGGACAGCTTGTTCGTTATCGCCCATGCCGTCGCCGTCGGAATCAAGCGTCTCTGAAGCGTCTTCTGGGAAGGCGTCCGCGTTGTCGCCCACGCCATCACCGTCGCTGTCGGCCCATTCTGTCCCATCGTTGGGGAAAACATCGGCGTTCAGGCCTTCAGGGTTGTCGCCGTATCCATCGTTGTCAACATCGAACCACTGGGTGGCGTCGTTGGGAAACAAATCGGGGGTCGTACCCTGCGGGCTGTCGCCGTATCCATCGCCGTCGCTGTCCAGCGTTTGCGTGGCGTCTTCGGGAAAAGCATCGGCGTTATCACCAACACCGTCTCCATCGGTGTCGAAAGCCTCGTTGGCGTCCTCGGGGAAAACATCTGCATTATTGCCCACGCCGTCGCCGTCGGTATCCAGCGTTTCATTGGCGTCGTTGGGGAAGACATCGGCGTTGTCGCCTACACCATCACCATCGGTGTCCAATGTTTCAGTGGCGTCGTTGGGAAAAGCGTCGGCGTTGTCACCCACACTGTCGCCATCGGTGTCCAATGTTTCAGTGGCGTCGTTAGGGAAAGCATCCGCATTGTCGCCCACACCGTCACCGTCGCTGTCCATCCATTCGGTGCTGTCGTTGGGGAAGACGTCGGGGCTGTTGCCTGAGGCGTTGTCACCGTAGCCATCGCCGTCACTGTCGGTGGTTTGCGTAGGGTCGGTATCGAAGGCATCGGCATTGTTCCCTACACCATCGCCGTCCGTGTCAACGGATTCACTTGGGTCGTTGGGGAAGACGTCGGCGTTGTCGCCTACTCCGTCGTTATCGGTGTCGGTGGTTTCAGTAGCGTCGTTAGGGAAAGCGTCGGCGTTGTCGCCCGTGCCATCCCCGTCGCTGTCCACCCACTCATTGGCGTCATCGGGAAAGGCGTCGGCGTTGTTGCCCGAAGCGTTGTCGCCGTAACCGTCTCCATCCCTGTCGGCGCTTTGGGTGGCGTCGTCATCAAAGGCGTCGCCGTTGTCTCCGACCCCGTCGCCATCAGCGTCAGCCCACTCGTTCTCATCGTTGGGGAATGCGTCGCTCTGGTCGCCGTAGCCATCACCGTCTGCATCGTAATCAATGATCTCGACGGTGTTGGTTGAGGTTTCTTTTGCACCGGCATCGGTGCCGTCGCTTGGCGTGACGGTCATTGACCAAAGGTCACCGATGTTGAGAGCGCTCGCAGGAAGGGTGAGTTGGTCGTCGTACTGAGCCTGAGAGAGACCGCCTTTCAACCAGCGAATTTCTGTACCTGCTTCGTTATCACCGTCTTGGTCGTTGTAATCGTAATTGGCGTACAGCGTTGCGTCGTAGTAGGCCTTGGTGATGGCGGTGGCGGGACCAGGGGTGTCGCTGATGTAGACATTTGAGGCAGTGGGTGCGGTGTTGGTTGGCCCGGGTTCAGGTATGGTGAGGGACGTGGTGGTCCATGCATCGCCTGAATTGGCGTTGTTGGCATTGGCCGTTATGGCAGCGATTTCAACATCCACCGTGCCGCTGCCGGTGCTTGGAGCCGTCCAATCGAAGGACCAGGAGCGGTAGGAACTGGTGGTGTGAGTTGCAGACAGGCCCGAACTGTCCACCTTGACGGCCATGATGCCCATGCCGGGGGTGGAGAGCGTACCTTTGTCCACGACGACGTTGAACCCACCGCCGCTTCCAGAAACGCCCCCAGTGACTGAAATTTGGATGGTGTATGCTTGGCCGCCGTTGTAGGTGGTGGGGAAGTTGTGGTTGATGGTGGGCGCACTTCCGCTGTAGTGGCACGTGCAACCGTTGCTCGCTTGATTGTGGATGCCGCTTGAGTATCCTTCAAGCGTCGGTAGGGTGAGCAGAACGAGGGTGGCGATAACAACGGTCAATCCACGGGTGAAAATGTTCATGTCGCTCCGGTTTGTTATTTTCTTTTAACGAAACTGGTAAATTGGTTTGCAACCGCCTCATCAACAAGGCATGAGAAAGCGCCGCGGCGCGATTAAATAGGGGTGTTTGGTCGGAGGCCTGCCTACGTTCGTACGGAAGGAGTCGATACAATGCCAAAGCCATGGACCTCCAAGCTCATTATCAAAGCCTTGGGTGTGCAGAAGTGCAACGGCAGTATGGACGCCGCAGTCGAGGACCTGCCCCTCGAAAAGGCCATGGAAGTGGCCCGTGAGAAAGCAGGTCTTGGACACTTGACTGGAGCGGACTTGAAAGCACAAACACGTGAGGTCATTGGGACCTGTGTTTCCATGCGAGTCAAGGTCGACGGTCACTGGGCGGTTGAAGCCCTCGAGATCATTGCAAAAGGAGAATGGGACGAGCGTTTTAACTGAACAACTCACGAACCGCGGAAGAGGTTTCGGCCTCGCAGACCGCAGAGGTGAAGCAAGATGGAAGAAAAAATCAGCAATGCAATCAAGGCGGCCATTGAAGCGGCCCCTGAGCGAAAATTCGTCGAATCCGTGGACATCTCGTTCACCATCAAGGACGTCGATTTGAAGAACCCGACCAACCGTATCAAGGAAGAGATTCGTCTTCCTTCCGGCCGCGGTCGAGAACTCAAGATTGCGATGTTCGCTGCCGGTGAAGCCGCCACCAAGGCCAAGGCTGCCGGTATCGCCGTCTTCTCTCCTCAGGACATCGAAGACTTTGGTGGCAAGAAAGGTCAAGCCAAGAAAGTCGCCAACCAGTACGATTTCTTCCTTTCTGAAGTCCCTCACATGGGCCTCATCGGTCGCTACTTGGGTGTCGTTCTCGGTCCTCGAGGTAAGATGCCTCGCCCCGTTCCACCCACCCTGGACCCCGCCGTTCTCGCTGCTGGTCTTTCCAGCACCGTCGTCGTCAAGTCCGGCGATAGGATGACCTTCCACGCATCGTTTGGAACCGTCAAGCAATCCCACGAAGAACTCCTGGCCAACGCCATGGAAGTTTACACCCGTGTTACCAACAAGTTGGAGCGTGGCATCGGCAACATTCGCTCGATGTTCATCAAGACCTCCATGGGGCCATCACAACGTATCGAGGTGATCAATTGATTCCAAAGGTCATGTCCTGGAAAAAGGACACCGTTTCCGACCTTCACGCTCTGTTGACCAGCGGCGAGACCATCGCCGTCGTCGACATTCACGGCGTACCAGCCTCGGCCATGTTCGGCATGCGAGCAGACCTTCGAAGCAACATGAAGATTCAAGTGGCCAAGAAGCGCTTGATGAAGCTCGCTTGGGAGCGCGCTGGCTTTGACTTTGCTAACCTTGAGAAACTCTACGCCTCCGCTGTGCAACCTGCTTTGGTCTCCACTTCGACGTTCAATTCCTTCGAGTTGTTCACCGAACTCAAGAAGACCGAAGCCGGCCGAGCCGCCAAGGAAGGTGACATTGCACCCTACCAAATCGTGGTAGAAAAGCAAGACACTGGCATGCCTCCAGGCCCCATTGTTGGTGACCTGAACTCGGTGGGCATCCCTGCGAAAATCATGGGCGGTAGTGTTCAGATTCAGAAGCGCACCGTCGTTCTTGAAGAGGGCGAAGTCTTCGAAGGTGAGCTCGGAATGATGCTCTCCAAGATCGGCATCAACCCCATGGTCACGGGTCTGCGATTGTGCGGAACCCTCGAAGGTGGCACGCTCTTTGAGCCGTCCACGCTTGACATCGACTACGAACAATTCGAGCAAGACTTGATCGGCATGGCCGCAGGTGCGTTCAACCTCGCCTGCAACATCACGTGGTTCACGCCAACCACCATGCCAACCCTTCTTGCCAAGGCCAGCGGAGAAGCGCTGGCTGTTGCACTGGAAGCAGCGGTCGCTACCGCAGAGACGCTTCCCCACCTGGTGGCTCGAGCCCACGCCAGCGCCCTTGGCGTTGCTGGCACGCTGAGCCCCGACGCACTCGACGACGAATTGGCCGCCATGATGGGCGCTGCTGCTACGGCAGCCGCATCCGCCGCAGCCGCCGTCGACACGAGCGCTTCTGATGCCCCAGCCGAGGCAGAAGAAGAGGAAGAAGAGGAAGAAGAGGCCGGCTTTGACGGTCTTGGGAGCCTGTTCGGCTGAAAAACAAAAACACTGAGGTGAAAAAACATGGAATACGTATACGCTGCTATGCTGTTGCACGCTGCTGAAAAAGAGATTGATGAGAAGTCGGTAAAGGCTGTCCTGAAGGGCGCTGGCGTCGACGCTGACGCCGCTCGAGTGAAGGCCCTTGTGGCCTCCCTCGCCGGAGTCGACATCGCTGAAGCCATGACCCAAGCTGTTGCTGCTCCTGCAGCAGCTGCTGCTGCCCCTGCCGCCGCTGGCGGTGCTGACGCCCCTGCTGCTGAAGAAGCAGAAGAGGAAGAAGAAGAAGAGGCTGGCGGCTTCGACGGTCTTGGCTCGCTCTTTGGTTGAGCAAGGTCCGATCGCTGCCGATTCGCACGCCGGTTGAAACCGGTTTTTGCGTGAGCGCGGCCAGTCCATTGGTCCTTGTCCACGGGAACACCTCGCCCTCTGGGGGCGAGGACCGTGAAAGCGCCGCAATCGCACGCACGAAAACTCCGCCCAAACCAATGAGCGAGAGCCAGATGACGAAAGGGTTCATCCCTGTTCGTCCTCTCGAATGTTCATGGTGAGGAAAGCAACGCTTGACCTTGAGGTCAGCGTCTCGAGCATCCAAGCCATTCGATTGTTCCGAGAACTTGCTGAAGAAGCGGGTTGGTCCCTCGAACGTCATGAAGGTTCACGCCTCGTTGACCGATTCGCCATCATCATGCCCATGGCCCAATCGGCTCGTACCCTCGGGCTCAAAGTCCTGAACGGGCCCATGCGCGGGATGGAACTGACGTGCTGGTCTGAAACTCGAGGTTCCTCCGGGGCGGTCAACATCGCTTCCTGGCTGGTGCCGGGGGGTCCGGATGAACCGCTGTTCAGAAACCTCGTCCACCACTGGGTCGCCCGAATGGATCGTTGCCCTTGGCGATGGAGCTTTGGCGAACGTTCCAAAGTAGGCTACCTGTTGCCCGTTTGGCGGCAATCACGGCGACGTTTTTCAGACCTTGGTTTCAACACCAAAAAGAGCGGTTGGCCAGTCGCTGCACAGGGAGATTGGCCCGGTGTATCCCGCGTAGATGAGCCAGCGGAATCAGAGGTCGTTTCATCCGAAGAGGAGTGAAACGCCTCCCCCCCTAAAGGGGGAGGCGCCTGTAATAATGGGTGTTGCTTAAATGACTCAACAATTTGGAAAACACAACGGGGTGGCGTTATGCTGAACGATTCACAACAAAGGAAGGCGATGCTCCTCTCGTTGTTGATGGTGATGCTGGCACAAACGTCCTACATCGGGGCGCTCAAAGGGTGGAACTATCTTGACGAAACCAAGGCTTCGAACATTGGCCCTGGTTGTGATCTGATTACTCGAACGTCTGGAACGCCGATTCATGTAGATCCCGTAAATGGCTCAAATGATTGGAATGGAACGTGGTCTTGCCCCCTAGCAACGTTACAAGAAGCAGTCAATGTCTCCAGCGCAAACGATGAGATCATCCTCGCTTCAGGTCTTTACCACGAGGACGTCACGATCAACAACAAGGACAATCTCTTGATTCGTGCTGCTGATGGAGCAAGAGTCGTCTTTGATGGAACTCAAAGCATATCTGGCGACATGAATGCAACGTGGTCAACAGCAGATTCTGATGGTATCCAAGAAGTCACACTTCCACATGATGGATGGCAGTTGTTCCTCGCTTACGATGAACAGGTTCCTGCTCGCTGGCCAAACGCAGAATTTGATGATGAGACTGTGTTCAATCGGTCCTATTGGGCAGAAGGAACGTTAACCGGTTCAAACAATGCCTACACGAAAGGATGGCTGAGGGATGCAGGACCTGAGACGGGTGTCCACACTGGGCTCAATGAAACAATCAATGCGACTGGGCTTAATCCCGTGGGGGCAATCGCAATCATGAACTTGGGTTCGTTCCGCAGCAACAGCCGCATCATCACCGACTGGAACGCCAGCAACGGGACCTTCGCCTACGACGGCAACGGCGTGGGGTGGAAAACCAAGCACCATGCCTATTTCCTTGAGGGCAAGCGTGAACTCATTGACCAGGACGGCGAATGGTGGTTCAACAACACGAACAACCGCCTGCACTACAAGACGCCCTCCGGTCAAGACGCCAACAATCTGGACCTTCGCGTGAAAGTCCAGCCCTTTGCTATCAGCGTTGATGGGTCCGACGGCGTGACGATTCAGGGCATCGATTTCTTCGGCACCACGGTGAATTTCAACAACTGTCAGGGCTGTTCGTTTACCAACGCCACCCTCGAGTATCCAAGCACTTCCAAGCGTGGACTGGGGATTGCGGGTGAATCCGAGGACGACCGTTGGATGACTCGATTCTATCGCTCAAAGAACTCGTTCGTCGACAACATCTCCATCACGAACACCGACGGTGGTGCCATTGAATTCCAAGGTTCTCCGGGGCAATCGAACAATAACACGGTGAACAATTCCTATTTCCACGCCATCGATTGGTCCGCAGCTGACCAGAAAGGACTGATGGTGACGATTTACGAAGGTGGTCGAGATATGTACTTCACCAACAACAGCGTTCACCTCACGGGGGCCTCATCGGTTCTCTCGATCGGTGATGCGCCGAAGGTCTTCTACAACGAAGTGTGGGATGTTGGTTATCTGCAAACAGATGGTGCTGTTGTGCAAGTGATGCAGGCCGAAGCGCCAGGTGCTGAAATCGCCTACAATTGGATTCACGACGTCATCAAGTACGGTGCTCGATTTGATGCACCGATAGGAGAAGCAGGTGAAGGCCGTAATGGAACAATGCATCACAATGTCATCTGGAATGCTGCGGGGGGATTGATGGTCAAAGGCGACTATCACGACATCCACAACAACACTGTGTTCAATTCAAGCGGCAAAAACGACATCATTTTCCTGACCGATGGTGGCGTCAACAACGAGAATTCAACCCTTCACTACAATGCTGTTGATGCAGTGGCAGACCATCGTTCGAATGATATTTTTGTCAATCCTCTGCCTGATGGAGTTGACTGGATGAATTGGAACGGGTATGTGGACGGGGGCAAAGAAGCCATTATGGTCGGTAATGCCTACTCGTGCGCAATTTATTCCAATGGTTCACTGTACTGTTGGGGAAGAAATAATCAAGGCCAGTTGGGCATTGGATACGCATCGAATGCTGCACAAGTTACCCCTACTTTCGTGGATGTTGGAACAGGTAGGACCGTTGCTAAGATTGAATCGTCCTCCGGAGCGTCTTGGATAAGTGGAACGACTTCCCATAATTGTGCTCTTTTGGATGATGGGTCTCTCGTCTGTTGGGGGCATAATCAGTTCGGACAACTTGGTGTTGGAAATGCAACAACTGCAGATGAAAGTTGGCGATATTCTCCCAATACGGTGAATTTGGGAACGACCCGTAAGGTCGTTGATTTTGCCGTAGGGGTTGCGCATACATGTGCCATTTTGGACAACGGTTCTCTGATGTGTTGGGGGAAAAATGCTGAAGGTCAAATTGGCATAGGAACGACCTCAACCACCAATGTTTTGACTCCTGCCTATATTGATCTCGGAGTCGGAAGAACAGCCGTTGCAGTGGAAGTATCAGCCTCCAATACTTGTGCGATCTTGGATAATGGCTCTGTTTCTTGTTGGGGGAGAAATAACTACGGACAACTCGGAATTGGAAGTACAGGTACGAAAAATTCTCCTCAACACATGCTTCTACCAGCAGGGAGAACAGTTACCTCAGTAGGGATTCAATTTCATGCAATTTGCGTCTCGTTCGACAACGGTTCAGTAGCGTGTGCTGGTAGAGACGCTGATGGACAGATCGGAGACGGCTCAGGCAGTGGCATGCACAGTACTCTAGAATTCACAACCCCAATCGGTGCAGATGCCGTTCTTGTATCTGGAGGTAAATTCCACGGATGTGCTTTGCTTGTAAACGGTTCTGTAGTTTGTTGGGGGGACAACAATTACGGAACACATGGTACTGGAGACACCACCGATTCAATTTCACCCGTTAACTTTGCAGCCATAGACTCCAACCGACTCGCCATTGACCTCGCTGGTGGGTACGGTCACACATGTGCAAGTCTCGACAACGGTTCCGTTGCATGTTGGGGGCGTAACAACAAGGGAGAACTCGGACTCGGGAATACTTCCTCAACACCAGAAAATTCAGCTTCATGGGCGAATTCCCCCACCATCTTGTCCTCGTTGAGTACGTTATCCTCCACGTACATCCATGAGATGCTGGTTGATCCAGCAAACAAGGATTTCCGACCGAAATGGGGTTCACAACTTCACGTTCTCAATGCGGGTGCCTACGATGCGGATGATACCGATCCATGGACAGCAGGTGTCTCGTGGACCTACAGTCCAATGAGCAACCCGATTTCTGGCTGCATGGATTCCATTGCACTCAATTACAACAGCAACGCCATATTCTCTGATGGTTCGTGCACCTACACTACGCTTTCATCTTCCACAACCTCGCTTTCGTTGTTCATGGGCAGGCCAATGTCGCATGCATTTGATTATTCAACGGTCTTCCTTGCTGACGACAAGCAGACTGCAGCCTCTGATGGGTCAACTGGTCCAGGAACAAACATCGTTTTGGACTCAAACGGCGCCGTTCACATTTGTTCAAAGACCGTACTTACATCCAATCTCTACTACACAACCAACGCTTCGGGAAGCTGGCAGTCGGCGACCATCGACTCGAATGGAAACGTCGGTGGTGACTGTTTCATCATCCTTGACAGTGATGACGATATTCATATCACGTACTATGACGATACTAACAACGTTCTGAAGTACGCAACAAAAGCCCTCTCAAGCGGCAGTTGGTCCATTTCAACCCTGGACAACGACGACGATGTTGGAAACTTTGGTTCGATGGCCGTTGATGCGAACGACACCTTGCACGTCGCCTATTACAGATCCACTGGGTCGTCCTTGAAGTATGCAACATTGGTAGATGGGGGCTCGAGTTGGTCGATAGAGACAGTCGAATCCACCAACAACATTGGAAAATTCACGAGCATCGCCTTGGACTCCAACGGAAAACCGCACATAACCTACCGAGATGTCACCAACACGAATCTGAGGTATGCTCACAAGATGGGTTCGTCTTGGGTGACCACCACCATCGATTCAACCTCATTGTCTGGGACAGGCACCTCATTGGCCATCGATTCAAACGACCATCTTCATGTGGCCTACAAAACCAACAGCACTGAGCTGGCGTACATCACCAACCGTTCAGGCTCGTGGGTCAAGACCACGCTTGATGCGAACACATCGGGTTCATGGCTTGTCAATTATGTTGATATCATGATCTCTGAGGGAGACATCCCGCATGTTGTCTACTATGATGCAGTCGATCACGATATCTTCTACATGTCCAATGCCCGAGGTGTTTGGGAGCGGATTTTAGTTGCTGGTGATTCCATCAGCAAGACGCCATCGGCAACGATGGATGAGAACGGTGGCATTCACGTTGCGTACCACATTGACGGGTCATACGATGATATTGGCTATGCAGCCGTACGCAGTCTCGCCCACGTGCCAACGTTCGAGATTGAACCTGCTTTGCCAACCGGACTTTCACTGGACGTCGATACTGGTACAATCTCGGGAACGCCTTCGCAATGGTTGACGTCAACCGAGTTTACAATCTGGGCCAACACATCACGGACCTCAGCCATGACGACCCTTTCAATCGATGTGGACTGGTCGGTGAACTTGGACTTGATTCCGAGTGCGGAAGGCCGGACGCTGACCATCAACCAAGGCATGTTTGCCATTGGGTTCAATCGCCCCATGCCATCCTTTGCGGCTTCAGACATAGCAACCAGTGTGGATGGTGCCAATGACGTTCACGCCGCAGACATTGACGGCGACGGTGACCTTGACATTGTTTCAGCATCCTACGAGGACGACACCATCGCATGGTACGAAAACGATGGCAACTCAAGTCCAACGTGGACCTCCTCTGACATTGCCACCAATGCAAACCAAGCACGCACAATCTACGTTGCAGACATGGACGGCGATGGTGACCTTGACATTGTTTCCGCATCCAAAGGCGATAACAAAATTGCATGGTACGAGAACAACGGTGATGGTACATCGTGGACGACGGCAGTCATTGCCACCAGCGCGCAGGATGCGATTGGAGTGCATGTTGCGGACTTGGATGGTGATGGCGATCTCGACATTGTTTCAGCATCCGAAGGCGATAACACCATTGCATGGTACGAGAACAACGGCAACGCAGATCCAACGTGGGCCGCCTCTGACATCACAACATCTGCCCAAGGTGCACACGGCGTGAGTGTCGGTGACATAAACGGCGACGGCCATCTTGACATTGTCTCAGCATCATTTGATGACAACACCATCGCATGGTACGCAAACGACGGCAATTCGAATCCGACATGGACCGCGTCTGACATCGTCACCAATGCAACCGGGGCACGCAACGTGTTTCTCGCCGATGTCGACGGTGATGGCGACCTTGACGTCCTCTCAGCATCGCAGAGCGACGATACCATTGCGTGGTACAAAAACGATGGCGCAACGAGTCCGACATGGACTGCTCAAGACATCAACACCTCAGCAGACGGCGCTTACGATGTATTTGCTGCGGATGTTGACGGCGACGGCGATCTCGATGTTGTCTCAGCATCAGAGGGCGATGGCGCCATCACATGGTACGAAAACAACGGTGCTACGAATCCATCTTGGACATCTGTTACCATCGCTACCAATGCGAGCGGTGCACGTAGCGTTTACGTTGCTGATATGGACGGTGATGGCGACCTTGACATTCTTTCAGCATCGTTTACTGACGATACCATTGCATGGTACGAGACTGATTGGACCACGTCTCCAAATGCTTCTGTGACAGGGGCATCATGTGGTTCTTCGCCAGATTTGCCTGCGGGACTCTCCATGGCGTCCGGCACGTGCAGCATCACAGGGACGCCGACCGAATTGAGCACCAACACCACCTACACGATTTACGCTAATTACTCCGCTTCGGGTCTGCAGTTGACCACCACGCTGTACTTCACCGTGAACGATGTAGCTCCAAGTTCGCTTGCTTATTCACCAGAGAACATGACCCTTGAGAAGGGTACGGCGATGACGTCCAACACACCGAGCGTGAGTGGGGGAACAGTCACATCTTGGGAAATCAGCCCGAGCCTACCAAGCGGCTTGGCGTTTAGCACCTCAACCGGGGCGATCAGCGGAACGCCGACGGTACTGCAAACGATTGCTAGGACCTACACGATTTGGGCGAACAACTCTGGCGGTTCGGCTTCCGCGCAGGTCAACATCACCATCAACGATGAAGCTCCTGATATCTCTTACAGTCCAGACTGGTTTGTTTTGACCAACAATACGGCCATGTCGCCGACAACACCGACCAATTCCGGTGGTGCGATTCCTTCAGCGGTCATCTCTTCAGTAGGCAATCCTGGATATCGAACCTCCATCGCCGTTGATTCCTATGGCTACAAACACATTTCCTGGTCGGGCAACAGTGGCTTCTTGAAGTACGCGACCGATGCATCCGGTTCTTGGGTCGGTCAGATCGTTGACACAGCGAGTTCTACAGGATACCACTCTTCAATCGCCATCGATTCCAACGATGGTGTTCACATTTCCTACTTTGATAATTCCAATGATGATCTCAAGTATGCCACCTGTTCAAGTGGTTGCACAACCGCAAGCAACTGGAACAATGTATCCGTTGACACATCGGGTGATGTCGGATATTATACCTCAATTGCCATCGATTCCAACGATGCTGTTCACATCTCTTATTACGATGAAACCAATTCAGATCTCAAGTATTCGACCTGTTCAAGCGGTTGCGCAACCGCGAGCAATTGGAACAAAGTATCCGTCGATACTTCAGGTAAGGTGGGGTATTACACCTCAATCGCTATCGATTCGAACGATGCTGTACACATCTCTTACTTTGATAATACCAATAATGATCTCAAGTATACCACCTGCTCAAGCAGTTGCACAACCGCAAGCAATTGGAACGCTGTCGACGTCGACTCGCTAGGTTCTTCTGTTTATCTCATTGGGGCAGCGCGTACAGATATTGCCATCGATTCCAATGACGGCGTGCATATTTCATACTACCATCCCAATAAAGAACTCAAGTATGCAACATGTTCAAGCGGTTGCACAACCGCAAGTAATTGGGACGACGTGTCTGTTGATGCATCGGGTAATGCGGGATATCACGCTTCCATGGGCATCGATTCCAACGATGCTGTCCACATTTTCTACTTTGAAGAGACCAATGACGACCTCAAGTATGCCACCTGTTCAAGCGGTTGCACGACCGCAAGCAATTGGAACAATGAGACCGTCGATTCAATTGGCCAAACAGGGTATTACACCTCAATCGCCATCGATGCCAACGATGTCATCCACATCTCCTACTTTGATGATACCAATAACAAAATCAAGTACCTCGCTCTAGATTCTTCTTCAAACACGCTCGGTTATTCGATCAGTCCTGACCTACCAGAAGGATTGACGCTGAACCCAATTTCTGGTGAGATTTCAGGAACGCCAACTGAACTGTCAACCAATACGACCTACACGATTACGGTAAGGAACAGCGGCGGCGTCAATACGACGAGCATCACCATTCTCGTCAATGACCAGGTGCCCAACGCTTTGGGTTACACAACCGAAAACATGACCCTTGAGAAGGGGACAACGATGACGACCAACACGCCAAGCGTGAGTGGTGGAGCCGTAACGTCGTGGGAAATTGACCCAAGCCTACCAAGCGGTCTTTCCTTTGGCTCGACCAACGGTAGCATTTGGGGAACACCAACGACTCTGCAAACAATAACAGCGACCTACACGATTTGGGCCAACAATTCCGGTGGTTCAGAATCAGCTCAAGTGAACATCACCATCAACGACCAAGTCGCTTCCATTTCCTATTCCTCGCCGGTTGAAATCTCCAACAACCGAGCGCTCTCTTCCACCATCACGCCCACGACCTCCGGCGGTGCCATCACCTCGTGGGAAATTTCACCAAGCTTGCCCACGGGTCTGAGCTTCGGCACGACCAACGGCAGCATCTGGGGCACGCCTGAAAATGTCACGAGCAATGTGACCTACACGATTTACGCGAACAACTCTGGCGGTTCCGCCTCAGCAACGCTGACCCTCAACGTCAACTGGACCCTGACGCCGATCGTTGACGGTGTCTTGATGACTCGCAATGCATCAATTGGAACCAACGTCTCCTGGGAGTGGGACTATGACCCCCTGGAAGGGGACAGCCTCTCAATTGTCACTGGCGAGTTCAACACGTGCGCCATCAAGAGCAACGGCGATGTGTACTGCTGGGGCCGAAACGGTAACGGGCAGATTGGCAACGGCCAAATTTCCCAAACCAACACGGCCTGCGGTGTTTCAGGCCACAAGTGCAAGGACGTGCCCACGTTGAGCAATGTGAAGGGCTCAAACGGCTACGAGGCCGTGAGCCTTGCCTTCGGCGACCGGCACGCTTGTGCGCTGCTCGACGACGGGGATGTCATGTGTTGGGGTCGTAACAATGCCGGGCAAGTCGGCGTCCCCGGAGGCGACCAAAGCACGCCACAGGCGGTCAATCTCGGTACGGGACGCACCGCAAAGAGCATCCACGCAGGTGGTCATTATTCCTGCGCCATTTTGGACGATGATTCCGTCAAGTGTTGGGGTCAAAACGACCAGGGCCAACTCGGTATTGGCACGTTTTCAAACACCAACACCCCCACCACCGTCGCATCCTTTGGTACCGGGCGCACCGCTGTAACCCTGGCGACGGCTTTCAAAACGGCGTGTGCCCTTCTCGATGACGGTTCGGTCAAGTGCTGGGGCGACCGCGCAGACGGCCTTCTTGGAAACGGCGGAAGCACCTCCGACCTTGACTCTCCCCCCTCCTCGCCCATCAACTTCGGTTCGGGGCGTACGGTGAAAGCCATCACGGGCGGCGAGACACACTTTTGCGCCATCCTCGACGACGATTCCATCAAGTGCTGGGGTTCAGGGTCCAATGGAAAGTTGGGTACGGGCTCCACGGGCGGCCAAAACACCCCAACCGCGACCAGCGGTTCGTTTGGTTCGGGCCGCTATGCAGTGGCCATCGATGCTGGATACCAGCACACCTGCGCGATTCTTGACAACGGGGCGCTCACCTGTTGGGGTAGTGACGCCAAGGGCCAGTTGGGTAACGGTGCTGTATCGGGCACCAAGTCCTCTCTTCAGTCCAGCACTGTGAATTTGGGGCCGGGACGGACAGCGATTTCACTCTCTGCAGGCGGCGAACACACCTGCGCCCAACTCGACAACGACGAATTGATGTGTTGGGGCAACCGGGGCGACGGTCAAGTCGGCGACAACGGCGGCTTCAACAACCCGTCCGACCGTACCAGCCCCGTCAGCGTCAACGGCAACCACGCCTACCTTGACACGGGCGTCTTCCCGTCATCGTTGGTTGTCGATGCCACCTGCGGCATCAGCCCTGCTTTGCCAACGGGCCTCAGTTTGATCTCGGGGACCTGCATCATCACGGGCACCCCCACCGTTACGGCCGTCAACACCACCTACACGGTATGGGCCAACATCTCGGGTCTGTCTTTCAGCGGACAAGTATGGCTAGAAGTGGGGCTCAACCTCCCGGTGGTATCGTATTCTCCAGCATCCTATACGTACACCAAAGACAGCACCATTTCCACCATCGTCCCGAGCAACACGGGCGGGGAAGTCGCGACGTGGGCCATCAACGGTACGCTCCCTTCCGGGCTTTCCTTCGGAACCACGAACGGAAGCATTTGGGGGACACCAGACGGTGTCACGCCATCCACCACCTACACTATTTGGGCGAACAACTCGGCCGGCTCCGCGTCAACGACCATCACCTTCACCACGAACGATGTCGTACCCTCCATCACGTTCTCGCCTTCTCCGTTGAACCTCACGATCGGCATGACCATGACACCTGTGAGTGCCTCAAACAGCGGTGGAACCATCGTTTCTTGCAGCGTTTCACCGTCCCTCCCTTCCGGGCTTTCGCTCTCCAGTACGTGCGTTCTCTCGGGAACACCAACCGCTTTGAGTAGCAATGCAAGCTACACCATGACGGCCACCAACACGGGAGGTTCGGATACGGCCGCCTTCTTCCTCACGGTGCAAGCCTCGGGAGGAACACTGACCATTACGCCTGCAAACCGTGAGGGAAGTGGCAACAGTCCGCTTGCCAACATCACCATGTCGTACACGCACACGGCGAGCAACTACGGTTGGACCTCGGGCGTTAGCAACTCAACCTCCATAATCACCAACAATTTCCTGAACGCTGATGGAACGCACCTGCTCGGCGTCGATTCGGGTGAACGAGGCGAGATGGTCATTGTGTATGCACACAACGATACGAGTTCCTCAACCGGTACGCACAGCTTGGGCATGATGTATCGTTGGAACGGAACATGGACCGAAACGATTCTCGATAACGCTACGGACACGGGACATCATCCATCGGTTACCATCGATCGACAGGGTGCTATTCACATCGCTTACACTGACTATTCGACCACCCCCGATGTACTCCGTTATGCCACGAATGCTTCAGGCATATGGGTTTTCACAACGCTTGGGTATGCAGCAAGTAACAATGGCATTGGACGAGGGACCGCTATCGTTGTCCACCCCATCACCGATGCCGTTCACATCGTGGCTACATTTTACGAAAACTCCGTCCGTGGTCTACGGCACTACACCAACGAAGACGGTTCGTGGGCCAACGAGACCATCACCGACTCCACGAAAGACGAAGGTTACGACCCTGCTATGGAGATGGATGGAGACGGAAATCTCCACGCCGTTTACTATTGTAACAGCGGTTGTAGCGATTTGCGGTTGTCCAGCCGAATCAATGGTGTTTGGCAAAACGAAACGGTTGCAAGCACCAACAACATCGGAAAAGACCCTGACATCGCCATCGATTCACAAGGTACGATTCACATCGTATCACAGTACAACACTGACTTGAAGATCCACCTCCATTCCGGTACGCCAGGAAGTTGGACTGCTCAGACGAGCCTATCAGGAGGAAAGGCCTACTGGCCGGTGGTCGTAGTTGACTCAAACGATGCTGTTCACATCGCTTACCACTATGCTACAACTGAGAAAGATCTGAAGTACATGACCAACGCCTCAGGTTCGTGGACATGGCCACCATCCACCATCAATGGATACGGCGGTTGGGGCAGCGAGATGACTATCGACGCGAACGATGACATCTTCATTCCGAACATTGCTTCGGGACTATCAAGGATTCAATTGGACACAGTCCAAGGTTCAGGACAAGGGCTAGCGGTTCGACCAATCTACGACATTTCACCGATGCTTCCAGCTGGGCTCACCATGAACTGGCGCAACGGAACCATTTCGGGAACGCCAACGCAAGCCCTCGATAACACCACGTTCACGGTGACGGTCACGGCGCTCGGTGCGGCCACCACAGGCACTTTCACCCTCTTCATCACCGGTGCGCCGGGCATCATTGCCTACAACGATATTCAAGCGAGCAACTGGACCGCCATCACGCCGGTCTTGGTCTCGCGCAGCAGCACCAACACCAGCGGAGCAGTCACCTCGTGGGCCATCAGCCCCAATCTTCCAGCCGGGCTCTCGTTCGGTTTCAACAACGGCAGCATTTGGGGCATGCCGACGGTCGAACAAGCAAAAACAAGCTACACCGTGTGGGCCAACAACACGGCTGGCTCATCTTCGACCACGTTCAACATCACCATCGGTCCAAAACGCCCCGGTCCATTCGAATACAACCCAGCGAATAACATCTGGACGAACAACACCAACGTTCACCTCGCACCGCAATTCTTTGACCAAATCACTGGAAATGGCTCAACATGGCAAGTCGCTAACATCAACAGCGGAGCAGATGCCAGCGACCCCGGTCAGCGGATGAGCATTCTCGTTGGTGACACCGTGTATTTCGACGCCTATGGAGCAGACACAGGAACCGAATTGTACGCATACGACACCTCGAACCAATCCCTTTGGCGAGTAACCGACATCCGAAGTGGTTCAGATAGCAGTAATCCGGGTGACTATTCGAGCGTCCTCTTGGGTAATACCATCTACTTCTCTGCCGTCGATGGAAGCACCGGTCATGAATTGTGGGCGCACAACACCTCGAACGGAACCACATGGCAGGTTGCCAACATTCGCTCGGGCTCAAGCAGCAGCAACCCAGGAAGCAACATGATGCACGTCGTCAACGGTGTACTGTACTTCAATGCGCATGACGGCAACAAAGGCATGGAGCTGTGGAAGCACGACCCCGTGTCCGTAACGACTTCTCGCATTTACGACATCAACCCTGGTTCGACCGGGAGTTCCACTGGAAAGTGGATGAACATGGTCGTTGGTGATGTGCTCTATTTCAGCGCCCACGATGGAAGCAAGGGCTCCGAACTCTGGGCGTACAACACGTCCAACAGCAGCAATCCATGGCGCGTGGCTGACATCAACAGCGGAACCTCAGGAAGTGAGCCCGGCATGCACATGAGCGTGCTTGTTGGCGATACCATTTACTTCGACGCTGCGGCTTTGGGTGGCACAGAATTGTGGGCGCACAACATCGCCAACCATTCCACGTGGCGCGTGGTGGACATTTACACCGGTTCAATCGGCAGCGACCCGGGCGACAGGATGGCGTTGCTCGTTGGCGATACGATCTATTTCGACGCCAACGATGGAAGCAAGGGCGATGAGTTGTGGGCGCACGATACCTCAAACCACTCCACCTGGCAAGTGGCCGACATTAACACCGGTGCAGGTTCGAGTGGCGTAGGGCAATACCTTCATGCTCACGCCGGGGATACAATCTATTTCTCCGCCAACGATGGAAGCACGGGTTACGAACTTTGGGCGTACAACACATCCCACAACAGCACCCCATGGCAAGTGATGGATATCAACAGCGGTTCTAATGGTAGCAATCCAGGAATTTGGTTGGAAATCCTCGTCGGGGATACCCTCTATTTCTCAGCGAATGATGGAAGCACAGGGCACGAGTTGTGGGCGCACGACATGTCAAATCATTCAACATGGCGTGTCATAGAGATTTCCAGTGGTGGAGACGGTAATCCGGGACGATACATGCAACACTTCGTAGGGGATACCATCTATTTCTCCGCAACCGATGGAAGCACGGGTGATGAATTATGGGCGCATCGTCCGTCTACCATCGATTTCAACACGAACACCGGCGGCGCCATTACCTCGTGGGCCATCAGTGGCAGCCTGCCCAGCGGCGTCACCTTTGGCACCACCAACGGAACCATTTACGGCACGCCAACCGAGTTGTGGACGAAAACCTCCTACACGGTCTGGGCCAACAACAGCGGCGGCTCAAGCGTCGCCTATCTCAACATCACCGTGGTTGACGAAGTGCCAACCCTCTCGTATTCTCCAACCAGTCTCAACCTCACCAACAACACCGTCAGCAGCGATTTGCCACTCGTACCGACGCTCACGGGACCTGGCGAAATCACCTCGTGGGCGATCAATGCCAGTCTCCCCGCCGGCTTGAATTTCGGCACCAGCAACGGGACCGTTTGGGGTGTTCCAACCGAACTCCAACTCAACCCGGTGAACTACACGATTTGGGCGAACAACAGCGGTGGCTCGACCTCGGCCGTCATTACCATCACCGTTGTCGACCAGGTGCCAACCGTGGCCTATACCCCTGCCAGCCTCGATTTGACCAACAACACGGCGAGCGGCGATCTGCCGCTTGCACCCACGCTCACGGGACCGGGCGAGTTCACCTCTTGGGCCATCAACGCCTCTTTGCCGAGCGGCCTTTTCTTTGGGACCAACAACGGAACGATTTACGGCACGCCGACCGCGTTGCTGGCCACCACGGCGTACATGGTTTGGGCGAACAACAGCGGTGGCACCACCGAGGCTTACCTCAACATCACCGTGGTTGACGAAGTGCCAACCCTCTCGTATTCTCCAACCAGTCTCAACCTCACCAACAACACCGTCAGCAGCGATTTGCCACTCGTACCGACGCTCACGGGACCGGGTGAAATCCTCTCGTGGGCGTTGAACAACACCTCCTTGCCTTCAGGCATCTCGTTTGGAGCCAGCAACGGCACGTTCTACGGTACACCGACCGAATTGTGGCCCACCACGGCCTACATGGTCTGGGCCAACAACAGCGGCGGTTCGAGCGTGGCTTACCTCAACCTCACCGTGGTGGACCAACTACCGACCCTCTCGTATTCGCTCACGGCGCTCAACCTGACCAACAACACCGTGAGCGCTGATCTCCCGCTGACAGCCACGCTAACGGGACCGGGTGAGATTCTCTCGTGGGCCATCAACGGCACTTTACCGAGCGGCCTGACCTTTGAGACCAGTAACGGTACCGTTTGGGGAACACCAACCGAATTGTGGGCCACCACGGCCTATACGGTCTACGCCAACAACAGCGGAGGCTCCGCCATGGCCTACCTCAACATCACCGTGGTGGACCAAGTCCCGGTGCTTTCCTATTCTCCGACCACGCTTTCCTTGACCAACAACACCGCCCACGCCGACTTACCGCTTGTGCCAACCCTCGCAGGACCTGGCGAAATCACCTCGTGGGTGGTCAATGCCAGTCTGCCCGCCGGCTTGAATTTCGGCACCAGCAACGGGACCGTTTGGGGCGTTCCAACCGAACTCCAAATCAGCCCGGTGAACTATACGATTTGGGCGAACAACAGCGGTGGCTCGACCTCGGCCACCATCACCATCACCGTCGTTGACCAGGTGCCAACCGTGGCCTATACTCCTCCCAGCCTCAATTTGACCAACAACACGGGAGGCGGCGATCTGCCCCTCGCACCAACGCTCACGGGGCCGGGCGAAATCACCTCGTG
>JASLVM010000028.1 GCA_030741355.1 Candidatus Poseidonia sp.
TGTAGTTTGGATATCACTTCGGATTTCTAATCCGAAAACCCGGGTTCGAATCCTGGTACGTCCGCTCAATTTCCAAGACCATCTTTATCTACTTTCAAATGAAGTATACTTCATGACCAGTGTCTCTTTTTGCAACAAGTGTACGAATCTGAAATTTAGTCTAAACGAGAACCGGAAAGTTAAGAGCGAAGGTGAAGTTGGTTTCAAATCAAGTTGTTGTGGTAAATGCAGCAACGTCGATTGTGTTGATCATGGTGTGTGTGATTGCTTTGAATTCCAATTAGAACACATGAGCGAATTACTTCGAAAACGATTGGCGGAGGGTTGGGTCCCCGACGATGTGGAAACCTTCGAGTGATAGGATTCCGTGGTCCTCTTCACTCAATCGGTCATTGGGTTACGTCCAAAAAGAGGATGTCCGTATTCCAATCAAACATCCTTCGGAAGATGGCACGCTTTTCCTTTGCCATGAGCATTGAATTGACTCAACAAACCCTTTGTCCCGACGCCTCGGGATTTTTCTTGTCTTTTCGCTACTTGAACACCCGTCGAGCGAGAAGGAATCCCGCAGCGAGGGCTCCACCAAACACGCCCATCTCCGCCACGGTGTCAATGAGTTCTTGGGCGCGGCCTACGACCACTTCTTGCGACCCCAACATGCCACCCGTGAGGCGATGCCAATCGACGATGAGGATGTTGCGTGATTCCAGGTATTTGAGCAAGATAAATTGCAGAATCAACATGTTGCGAACGGTTTTGGAGGCCACCTTCACCACGAGGCCAACGAGAAAACCGATGAGGAATCCTTGGGTGATGTTCTCGGCCAGCAACGAAGGGATGTCCATGCTTGAGGGTTGGTGAACCGGCGTATAGTCTTGGCCAAAACGAGGCGTGCACCACAGACGATGCTCTCATATAGGGAAGGCAAGTGGGATGGCTGTTCACCATGAAGCGAGGTTCACGTGCTTGGAAGAAAACCGGCAACCAACGTTGGAAGTGGCGCAAGAAGAAGTTGCGACGCCGAAAGCGTGCACGCCGACAGGCCAAGAACTGATGCTGAAGGTAACAACACGGGAGTATAGTATAGCTTGGTAGTATCGCGGGCTCCAGTTGCACGGGAATGACGACGAGTGGGTTTGCTGAAGTTGATGACCAACTGGAGCGCCGACCCGTTGCAATCCTGCAGACTGCCCATCTGATGCGCAGTTTCAGAAGAAATCCGCTGGGGGGGGTTCAAATCCCTCTGCTCCCACCAATTTTTCACCACTTAGCACAGTTGTCGCCAAAATATTGAATTGGCACCACGGGCAGTATCAACCATGAAATTCCTCGATTGGGTTATCGAGCATTGGCTTGTGGCCCGTTGGGTGATCTTTGCTATTGTGGTCGGTTCTGTGTGGGGTACACTGACCACGGTGTTGGCCGATGAACCTTCTTCGCACAACATCGCTTCATATGGCTGGTGCAGTTTCTGTTGTGGCTTGGGCATTGGCTTGTTTTTCATCCCGCTTTGGGGTGTCAATCTCCGGGAGAGCCGCCTGAGTCGAAGCCTCGGCATCTTCGTGGTTCTCATGTTGATGACCGTCTCGTTGACCTTGACTTTGGAAACAACGGAGGGGGCCTTGGGGGATGCAGGGTTCTGGGTCTCCATGTTTGCAGTCAGCGCCGTTGCGTTCCATTTCATCACTTCACCCGTGAACACTCTGGGTGTCATGATCCAAGCGGCGTCCCTCGCAGAAGACGAGCGATGAGACAACACATTCCATCGTTAGGTTGATGCCAAACACGAGGTTCGCCTTGCATGGGGAAGAACATGCGTCGAATGCTTGCGGTCGTTGTGCTTGCAATGTTAATGGGACCGGTCACCGGTTCTTTGGTGATCAAATCCCAGCCCGCCGGGTGGGATGCCGTGGACGCTGAAGGGGTCCAGTGGATGCCTTCCGGCTACAGTTTTGATGTTCCAGAACAAGCAGAGGCCGTCTGGTTGAGCGACAACACCCCGTGGTGGGAGCGTACGTCCCTTGACCAAAATCGAAACGGTATCCACGACAGTCTGGAGACCTTTGAGGGCATCACCGGTATCGGTCTGTCCTACGGTGTTGAGGTCGCCGAGAACCATCTCGCTCAACTCGAAGCCTTGGAACTCAGCGTGGTCGACGTCATTGAATCGGTGAACGCGGTCCTCCTGGGTCAACTGAACGTCAGCATGGTTTCACAACTCGCAGCGCTTGAGGACGTGGTCATGGTCGAGCGCTACGGCAACATCGTGTTCTACGGCGACATTCAAACGCCTGCCGTCAAAGCCCGCAACTCAAGTTTCTATCCGATGGGGGCATGGGACCTCGGTTTCACCGGTGCCAACGTCAACATCGCCATGGTGGACACCGGTGTCGACAACGAGCATCCCGGGCTGAATGAGAAGTTCATCGCTGGCTACGATGCGGTGTGCTATGTTCACACCGACCCGCTCTGCACCGCCGGAGGGGCCCGAGAAACCGACGGAACTTACGACCCGGATGACGGCAACCAGCACGGGACGGCCTGCATGGGCATGGCTGCAGCCACCGGCGTTGACGCCAGTGGAGCCCAAACAGACTTCTACGGTTCCGCTCCGGACGCCGACCTCGTGGACGTTCGCATTGGAACGGATTTGGGCGCCGGGCCGTTCGAAAATTATGTTATTGAACAAGAGTTCTACGAATCGGCCATGAACGGCCTGCAGTGGATCATTGACAACAAAGACACCGCTTGGCAGGGCGTGGATGAAGAGAGCTACGGCATTGACATCATCTCCTTGTCGTGGGGCATCACTTCCCACGAAGGCGGTGGGTCGGATGGCGAGGACATGCACAGTCGCATCCTCAACGAAGCGATGGAAGCCGGTGTGGTGGTCAGTGCTGCTGCCGGCAACGACGGTCCCGACAACGACGGGCTTTCGGGCATGGGTTCGTCCAGCCTCTCCATCACCGTGGGCGCCACCGACGACAAGAACACCATTGACCGTAGCGATGACACCGTCGCTTCGTATTCCTCTCGTGGTGAGCGAAGGGATAACGGCGATGGCAATCCGCTCAACGAATTGAAGCCCGAAGTTTCTGCTCCCGGCACCAACATCGTTCAAGCCGAAGGCTGTGTAACCTCAGGAGGTTGTGTCAACCTCGCAGGGGGCTCTGCTGAAGACAACGGCTACACAGGGCGCGGCTCCGGAACCTCCTACGCAACACCCGCCGTCTCTGGCATCCTTGCCATGATGATCGAAGCCAATCCAGATCTGACACCGGCCGAAATGAAGGAGATTTTGAAACTCACCGCTGAACGACGTGGAGAGCCCTCAAACGCAGCGGTTGACCCGTTCTGGAACCGAGACTTTGGCTGGGGCATGGTGGACGCTTACGAAGCCGTCAAACTCTCCATGTACCTCGCAGAATCGAATTTGACCGGGACTGTCGATGTTTATTCTCAAGTTCACATCAGCAATTCATCGGTGAACGAGTCCACCGGCCTTCACGAGATTCGAGGTCTTGCTTGGGGCCAATCGGGTTCCATCGCCAGCGTTGAATTCCGAATCGGTGACGGACCTTGGATGGAAGCGACCTACGAGACCGTAGAAGGTGGTCTCGCCGCTTTGGAGCGCTTTGAGTGGGTCGTGGCCCTGAATCCTGCAGAACTTGAAGCGGGGAACCAAACCGTTGAAATCCGAGGTTTGAACGACCAAGGTGCTCCTTCACTGCCGGTCTTTACCACCGTGATGGGAACCGGTGAGGGCGATGCGAGCGGCGCAGGCTTTGGCGTGAATCTCGGTACACTGAGCATGGTTTTGATTCTCCTTATTCTCCTGGGTTTGCTGGTTCAAGGTTCTCGAATCGATGAGCCAAGCACGCTTCATTCGCTCAACGACGGTTTGGTCGAAGATGCCGTTCTTCTGGAAAATGAAACGAAACCGAAAGCCAAATCCAAGCCGGCCGAGAAAAGCAAGAAATCGTGATTGCATTCAAATGGATGACGGGGTTGGCTGGGTCATGGGCATGTTCAGTGACCGAGCGCTTGCCATCCAACCAACGGGTGTTCGCAAGATGTTCGACCTCGCAGGAGACGATGTCATCTCGTTTGGTTTGGGTGAGCCTGATTTTCAACCACCTAAGGTGGCCATTGAGGCCTTCTATCAAGCCATGCTTGATGGGCGCAACAAATACACGACCACGGCAGGTCTGCCTGAATTGCGCAAGAAAATTGCCGATTCATGGTCGGCCTATCAAACGGGCATGGACGAAACGAACGTGTGCATGACGATGTCAGGCACCAACGCTCTGCTCAACCTTTTCATGACCATCATCAATCCCGGAGAAAACGTGCTTCTTCCCGAGCCTTATTTTCCTCTTTACGGCCCCGATGCAACCCTCGTGGGCGGTGAAGGGAAGTACTATCCATGTTTGTTTGAGCATGAATTCATTCCCCGCATCGAGGATTTGGAAGCCATGGTTGACGAAAACACGGTGGCCATCCTCTACAACTTCCCCAGCAATCCCACGGGTGGCACCCTCAACGAGCAACAACGCGACGACCTGCTGGACTTTGCGAAGAAGCACGACCTTTGGATCATCTCTGACGAAGTCTACGATCGCATCGTGTTTGAGGAAGACCATGTCTCCTTCATGGGCACGGGGTATGACAAACTCATGGTGGTCAATTCCTTCTCCAAGACCTTCGCCATGACCGGTTGGCGCATCGGCTACATCATCTCAACGAACTTGGAAGCGATGAAGCAGGTGGTCAAAATACAGTACTACATCTCCGCATGCTCGAACGACGCCATGCAATATGCGGTCCTTGAAGCCATGGAGAAGGCCAACGATTATCCCTCCGAGATGGCGTCGGAATTCCAAAAGCGCTGTCATCTCATCGTTGACCGCTTGAACGCCATGCCCGGGGTTCAATGCCACCGACCGAAGGGGGCCATCTATGTCTTCCCGAAGGTGGATGTTCCCGGTATGTCCTCTGAAGAAGTGGCTCTTGAATTGCTGAAGGACGGCGTCCTGTGTTCTCCTGGAAGTGCCTTTGGCCCGTCAGGAGAAGGCCACTTGCGGTTCGCTTACACCATCTCTCAGGACGATATTTCGAGGGGCATGGACAAGGTCGAAGCGACCCTGCGTCGACTCCAACAAGCATGAGGCGATTTACGTGACGGCCGCAGGGACCCTCGGCTTGTTTTTGCTCGGGGCGAGCATCGGCCATGTTGGCCCCCGCCTGCCCACGCTTTGGATGACGAGGGCGAAGGGCTTCAATCGACGTTTCCCTCCCCACCCCCAGCCAGTGCCTCTTTCTCCCTACTTGACTCAACGTGTTCTCCACATGCGCGTGTTTTTCTGGCTCAGTTTTGTGTTGGGTGGTTTGGTGTTGGTTTTTGGCGCTGCCAGCTTGCGTTGGGGTTCTGCATCCTTTGGATTCGGCCTTTGGGTGGCCTCGTCATGGATGATGCTTTCTCGTTCTCAGGCATGGATTGCTGGGCGTCCAGCACCTTGGAGCCGGAACCTTGCGGTTGAATTGCAGACGGTGATGGACCGAGCACGCGTGGAGCGTTGCTGTTCGACGCCAACCCCTCATTGGGAGGTGCAGTGCATCGCATGCTCAACCTGTGGGGCGGTGCTCTCTCGAACGGCTCGCCCCGACCTTGGTCGTCCTCGCTCGGACGGACGCATCGCCGGAATGCTTCGTCTTCTCATCACCGATGGGCACCCGATTGCTTCGCCACTCCCCGAGGCCAAACTGGAAGAAGAATAGCGCTCTTTCTCTTCTCACAGGGGGAACCTTTGAGAAAAGACCGTGTTGGCTCCAACCTATGGAAAGCCGCCAAGCGGTTGGTTCGTTGATTGCCCGGGTCGGTCTGACAGGGCAATTGCTCGGCCAAATTTTCCTCACACCGATGGCAGCGTTCGCCTTGACGTACCTGCTCGTCTTTTCCGCCGACGGCGGGGATTTCCGTCTCAGCATCGAAGTCGAGATGATACCTTGGATCGGCATGGCTTCTCTCTTCTACGGGATGTTGGCCCTGCTGTTGGCCCTCGGGATGGGCGGCTTCACACCTCTCAGGGTGATTGAATCGGGCGGTTGGCGACTGGCTCTCGGGCTCACACGTCATCAAGGCAGTTCAGTTCACCGTTTTGCAGCGCGTCAGAAATATGCTTCATCTTCGCACGGGCGTCTTTCGCTCTTGGTTCACGACCGCTTTGAGGCCGGTCATGCATTGTGGACCATTCGCGGTTCGTTGGTGCTCCTCGCCATTCCTTTTCAGGTGATGCTGGCTACGATTCCACTCTCGTTGGTGCTGATGTTCCCTGAAGGCGTGGTGCATCAAAACCGTCAGTTGGAGTTGGCGCTGTTACTTTACGGAATCTGCCTGTACATCTCAATCCGGGTTTTTCCTGGTTTCGCCCGCCGTTACATCACGCTGGCCTCGCTCGGTCGAAAGTTTCTGGGCAACACGTTGCGTATTTCGTGGGCGTTCCCCATCTTTTTGCTGTGGTCCATGGGGCAGTTGTCTTCTTACATTGTTCAGCGAGCACTCGGGGAGGACATCGCGTTGAACATCGCCTTTGAGAAGCAGTTGTTTGAATCGCTTATCTCCGCCGGGTCTTCACCAGAGACGTCGTTTTTGAACCTCCTCACGGCCTTAGCGGTCATGCCGATGGCGGCCTTCACAACGCTGGCGGTTCTTGGAGGGGGGGCCGGTCAACCCCCCTCTTGGATGAGGCCAGGGAGGAATGCTTCCGTGGACGATACACAGGAACAACTTGACACCCTTTCCGCCGGTCTTGACCAGTTGGCTGCGGACGTAAACCACGCCAAGTCAAGTCAACCTGCGCCCGCCTACACGCCGGCCATGGTTCAACATGTGGTCGTTCCCGTGGCGACCCAACAACAGCGTGTTGCCCCGGCGCCGGAGCAGACGGCCTCCATCGTTGACGACCTTGACTTTGATGCCCTTGCCAACCGAGTGGCAGGAGATGAATCTCCAATGCCGCCTCCTTCCACTGCTTACAACGAACCGGTCATACGTGGATTCGACCTCGAAAGCGGCGATGATGCTTGAGGGGCGACCCAATTCCTGAGCCCATCAAAAGGCGACCTTCTTATGCTCCATCGTGGTGGGCAAGGTTGCTGATGTCCATGCGCCGAATGATGCCCTTCACCATTGTTGTGCTGCTTTTGATGCAAACCCTTGCCATGAATCTGGTTGTTCCGGCGGAGGCTGCCTCCGGCCGTGGCGGTACCAACGACGACTTCACGGTCAAATCCATCGTCATCGGAAACGCCTCCGAACCGGCCGACCAGTGGATCCAATCAGACGGAACCGTCATGAATTATATCTTCATTGACGAAACCATCGAAGTCACCCTCGCCGTCCAGCGATTTGGCTCCTCCGGTATCGGTAAAACCTCTCCAGTTTCGGTTGACATTGTTCACCCCATCGGATTTGTTATGGAGTCCTATGATTACATCACGCCTCCGTTGACGGGCGGCCAGTCCCACAACCACATCTTCGAGTGGACGCCCACCGCTGCTCACTCCATTCTCAACACCACCACCAATGACCTCTCCGGTGGTCTCATCATTCGAGCCGTTGTCAACTATGCCAGCGACGACCGAAACGAAAATGACGAACGAGAAAAGGTCGTTCCCGTCGCCATTGCCTCCAACGCCATGGAATCCACAGCGGCCATCGCCAGCCCTCAGTTCTTCACCGGAAAATACCCTGCTGACGGTGGCGATGCAACCGCCGCTGGTTCGTGGGAAACGGACTCCACCTCCAGCGCGGCGGGCAGCGTCCACTGGCGCCACTCCTCACCTGGAAGCAACTATCCTTCCAATGCTGAAGCAACACGTTTGGTCTACGGTCGATACATGACCAGTAACTCTTGCGATACCGACGCACCTGATGCTGGTTTGACACAGAACGTCTACGGCGTCTACATCTGCCGCATGCTGTTTTACTCCAATGAATTCGTCTCCAGCCAGTTCCACCTCCAAGCTTGGGGCAGCATGGCCGCTGGTGATTCGGTTTCGATGGAGTTGTGGCGAGGCTCGGGCAACCTCAACGACCCGTTCGAATCCATCTCTTGGGACATCTCTCAAGGCAATCCCAGCGCTGCACCCGGCCAGTGGACCAACCTTTCGTGGGACCCGCAGGTCACATGGGAGCAAATACCCGGCCTTAGCAATCCTGAGGTCTTCCTCGGTGGCAGCTCCTACACGTTTGGCGTCCTCTTTACCTCCGACAGCAGCGTGGCCAGCGAAGGTTTCCACGTCGATGACTTTGTCCACTTCGGTGTGAGCCGTGTCACGGACTACACCGTGGACATGTCTTGCGACAACCCAACCAACGGCTACACGTTGGCGCCAAATCAAATGGCTACCCTTTACTGCACGTTGACCAACAACGGCTACGCTCCCGCAACCATCCGTCTTCAAACCAACGTCTCCAACGATTCGTGGATGGCGCCTTTCCCCATCATTCGCATGGACATTGAAGGCAGCAGCAGCCACGGAACGAACGTCATCATCCCGCCTCTCGGCGCTGGAAAGACCATTGAAATGTGGGCCAATTTGACGGTGCCTGCAGGCGCCGATGTTCAGCAACAAAACTGGAACCTCTGGCTTACCGATGCAAGCAGCGCCCAACTCGGTGAGAAAGCCCGACTGGAGATGGATCTCGCCGTGAGCGAACAATTCAGCGCCGCCTTGACCTCAACGGTTCCACTTGTCGCTGCTGAAATCACACCCGACGATTACGGTCTGGTGAACTTCCGCTTGCAGAACACGGGCAACAAGGACGCAGCGTTCAATTTGGCCACGACCTTCTCTGAAAACACGGGTTGGGTGGGGCTCATCCAAAACGAAACGGGCGTCATCAAGCAAAACCCCATCACGCTGTTCAAAGGCGAACGTGTGGACCTCGTCCTCAACATCTCCTCGCCAGAGTTGGCCAATCCCGGAACCGTCTCTTTCAACCTTCGAGCCACCTGCCCGTCGTGCAGCACAACGCTGTTTGGAACGGTTGTCCTTGTTCGAAACATTGAGGTGCCCGTCCTCCGAGAGGTGGATCTTGTCGCCGAAGAAAACACCTTCAGTGGAGCGGCCAATGGCATCTCGAAGTCGATGTACCTCAACCTGTACAACCTCGGCAACAATGACGAACAGTACAATCTGAGCATCGGTCAGAGCAATTGGCGTTTGCAAGCCTCACTGCCGGCCGACCAATCCCCCGTTCTTGATGCGTGGGACGGTGAATCCACGGTTGTCGTACAACTGGCCATGCCCATTGGTTTGAGCCCGGGGTATTACTCCGTGACCATCACCGCTACCAGCATTGACGACCCCTCGGTTTCTGACGCTGTGGAAATTATTGTTGAGATTCTCGAAACGGCAGCCGTATTTGTTTCTGATGAAGAAACAGGGCAATCCTACATCCCCGGAGACCTACCTCAAACCATGTCGTTTGAGGTCCGCAACGACGGGAACAACCTGGATAGTTTCGCAATGACCCTCAACACGCCTCTGGGCATGGTTGCCTCGTTCACCAACCTCATCAACGGCAACACGCCAGAGATTGATATTGGGGCCAGCTACAACGTTTCCGTTGAATTCTCCTTCATCGAAGGAACGGAGGGCAGTCTGAATCTCAAGGTCATCGCCACCAGCCTCGCCGACAGCAGTATCAGCGCCACGGGCCAAGCCACCTATCTGGTCGGTTCTCAAGACTGGCTGCGCATCTTCGCCATCCAACCTCTTGAGGTCACTGAGGAAGGCGATTATGAGGTGAACGTCCGCATCGTGAACCAATACACGACGGGCCAACGGGTCGTGATGGAGCTCGACACCAGCGAATCCAACTCCTGGTTCCAGAGCTCAATCGCTCGATTGGACAAGGACTTCAACTTGGCCACGGGTGAAACCAAAGAGATCACCATCAACGTGGATGTCACGGAAACGACGCTGAAAAACCTCAACGGCGATACCTTGACGGTCAACCTCACGGTTTGGGCCCGTTCGGAAACCGTGAGCGATGCCGCCAACGCCGTCATGGAAGTGACCTTGGTTCGTATAGATACCAAAACCACCAGCGGCGATGATTCTGGCTCAGGCCTACCGCTTGAGGCCATCGCCATGTGGGGCGTGTTCCTTCTCATCATCGTCGGCGGCGTTGTTGTTCTCCTCTCGATTCTCCGAACAGAGGAAGAGGAAGACGAGTACGCCAACTGGGGTGAAGACGGCTACGAGGACAGCCTCTCTGCCACGTACGGGGCTGTCGCAGCTGCTCCTTCGATTCCATCTTCGATGCCCACGCCGGCCCCAGCGCCCGCAGCGCCCGCACCGGTGGCGGAAGCGCCGGTCGCTCAAGACTCGACACCGCCTTTGCCTGATGGTGGCTTGCCAGCCGGTTGGACGATGGAGCAATGGAAGCACTACGGCCAGCAATGGTTGGAGCAGAACCAGCAGTAAGTCGGTCAATTCCTCCTTCATGGGGAAGCGTAGGGTTCAAGTCGCAGGCAACCTCGCCATGAATGCCGGAGGGCAAACGCATGTATGGAAACGGACAGGCTCCAATCTTCATCTTGAAGGACGGTACACAACGAACACGAGGGCGTACGGCCCAATCAAACAACATCGCTGCAGCAAAAGCAGTTGCCGATGCCGTGCGTTCCACCCTTGGTCCCAAAGGCATGGACAAGATGCTTGTCGACTCCATGGGTGATGTGGTCATCACCAACGACGGAGCCACCATTCTCAAGGAGATGGACATTGAACATCCTGCAGCAAAGATGATCATTGAAGTTGCCAAAACTCAGGAACAACACTGCTTTGACGGCACCACCTCAGCGGTCATTCTGTCCGGTGAATTGCTCAAGCGCAGTGAGGATTTGATCGAGCAAAATGTTCACCCGACGGTGATTTGCGAAGGGTTCCGTTTGGCGGCCGAACGAGCCATTGGCTTGATGGAAAACCATGGTATCTCGACGGAGAACGAAGACACGGTTCTCGAAGAAGTCGCCAAGACCGCTCTGACTGGGAAATCCGCTGGAGCCGTCAAATCTTTCATGGCCGATATTTGTGTTCGAGCGGTCAACGCCGTTGGCGTGATCGAAGACGGTGAGCGCTTGGTGGACCTTTCCGACATCAAGGTCGAGAAGCGCCAAGGCGGTTCAATCAAAGATTCATCGCTTATCGACGGTATTCTCCTCGACAAGGAGCGCGTTCATGCCGGCATGCCTCGCAGTGTGAGCGAAGCAAAAATCGCCCTTGTGAACTCGGCCATTGAGGTCAAGAAGACCGAAGTCGACGCTAAAATCCAAATCACCGACCCCAACCAACTGGCCCTTTTCCTTGAAGAAGAAGAGAATTACATTCGCAACCTGGTTGACACCATTGAGAAGGCCGGGGCAAACGTTCTCGTTTGTCAGAAAGGCATCGATGAATTGGCACAACACTACCTCTCCAAGAAAGGCATCTTTGCTATTCGACGGGCAAAGAAATCCGACATGGAAGCCCTTGCCAAAGCCACGGGCGGGACCATCATCACCAACCTCGAAGACATGAGTGGAGAAGACCTTGGACAGGCGTCTCGTGTTGAAGAAAAGAAAATCGGGGATTCCGACATGACGTTCATCACCGGTTGTCCAGAAGCCAAATCCGTCTCCGTTCTCCTCCGAGGCGGCACCGAGCACGTGGTTGACGAAATTCGCCGGGCTTTCGACGACGCTGTTGGCGTTGTCTCTGTTGCTTGGGAAGACGGTGCAGTTCTCACGGGCGGAGGAAGCGTTCTGGCTGCGCTTTCTCGTGATTTGCGAACCTACGCCGAGACCGTCGGTGGCCGTGAGCAAATGGCGATTGAGGCCTTTGCTTCTGCTCTTGAAATCATTCCTCGCACATTGGCGGAAAACGCTGGCCTCGACCCGGTCACCACCCTCATTGAGTTGCGAAAAGCGCACGCTGACGGCCAGTCTCACGCTGGCATCAACGTCTACGAAGGCGGCGTGGTGGACATGAAGGGCGCCAACGTCGTTGAGCCACTTCGTGTCGTTGAGCAAGCCATCCAATCGGCTACAGAAACCGCCATCATGATTCTCCGCATTGACGATGTCATCTCCTCCAAGGGCGTTCCCATGGACGATGGCATGGGCGATATGGGCGATTTCCATATGTGATGTCGGCCAAACAATGCAAGAATTTAGGCTGAAAAACGAACCACGGGAAGCCTTTTTTGCCTGTGGTTTGATAATAACCTTCAAAGGCCACTGGAGGCTGGCAAAGAACACTCACAGAGCGTGAGCAAGAGGTCATCCTATGGCAGTCGTTGCAAAAGTGTGGATTGACGAAGACTGTATCACCTGTGACGCCTGTCAGGATATCTGTCCTGAAGTCTTCGAGGTCACCGATGACTCATCGATGATTTTGGCGGCGGTTCGCACCGATGGCGCCTTTGACCGCAACGTCGGTGGCTCACCTCTGGTCGGCAATCTTGGAACCGAACTCGGTGACATCATCATCGAAGCCGCAGAGGCCTGTCCTGTTGAGGTCATCAAGTACGAACTGGTCGGCGACGGGGCCGCTGAAGAAGTGGTTGAAGCCGCACCAGCTGCTGTAGAATCTGCCGCTCCTGCGGCTGCGGTTGCACCTGCTGCAGGCGTTTCCGATGCTCTCAATGCCGTCTTTGCCGGTGACCGCTCCATCAACATCCTCTTTGGTTCTCAAACCGGCAACGCCGCTGGACTGGCTGAAAAAACCGCTAAATTGGCGGCCAACTACGGCCTTGAACCCAACATTGTCGACATGGACGGCTTTGACCCCGCACGGTTGGCCACGATGAAGCGAGTCATGATCATCACGTCAACTTGGGGCGAAGGCGAGATGCCAGACAACGCCGACGGAATGTGGAACGCCATCAATGCCAACGGTCCCGCCCTCGGTTCGGTCCATTTCTCAGTTTGTGCCATCGGCGATACCTCCTACGATGAGTACTGCAAGGCTGGCCACGATTGGAACAACAAACTGGCCGCTCTTGGCGGTACTGAAGCCCACCCCATTCAGGAATGCGATGTTGACTTCGAGCCGCCCTGGAAAATTTGGGTTGAAGAAGCTCTCCCAATCCTCGCCTGCGTGGATGAATCGGGAACACTTCAAGTTGAACTCCTTGAAGAGATGAAGGCCTACGGTGCCGGTGATGACGACGATGTTATCGAAGGCGATTTCGCTCCAGGTATCATCGCAAAGGATGAGATGACCATCACGCTGGAAATTTTCCGCTATTGCCCCCAAGCCGCAGAATCGGGTTGGGACACCTTGACCTGCGCCGTTCCCGGACACGCAACCGTTCAGGACCTTCTCATCACCATGCAGCGCGATGTTGACGGAAGCCTTGCCTTCCGACGGGGCGCTGCTGCTGGAACGCCCACGACGGGTGTCCGCGTCAACGGGCGTATCGTCTTGTCCGACGCCGCCCAAATCGGTGATTTGACCCAAGATGGCGGCCGAGTTCGTATCGAGCCGCTTCCAGGCCACCCTGTGATTCGGGACCTCATCGTTGACACCGCTCGCTACGAGAGCCATCGAAGCCGGGCAGAGCCCTGGATGCGCACCGACCCACGAGAAGGTGAACGCCTTCCATCGGGTATGGCCATGGGCACCATGGATTCAGCGGCCGCCACAGCGCTCCATCAAGCCGGCGATGTCCTCTCGTTCCAACTCGTCCAAGCGATGTCAGACACCCTCCCCCACGACCCACACTACGAGGGTCCCGGTGTTCACTTCCAACAATGGTTGCGAGTGCTCGACCCCCGTACCTCTGAAAAACAACGTCGCAGCATCATGAATTCCCTTCAAGAGAAAGATGGGATTTGGTCCGAAGCCGACCATGCCAGCCTCATCCGCTACGGTGAAGACGGTCGTTTAGCTGCTCGTTCCCTCAACGAAGCACGGGGTGCCTTGTTGAACCAAACCCGCTATGCAGGAAAATCCGGCCGCCTCGTCAAGTGGTACGGTCGCAGCGTCAAGTGGTCCGGCAACGTGAACGAGACCACGCTCTATCGCCAAGTCCTCGGCCCGTTGGGCTTGGTGAGCAACGTCTTCAGCGGTGTATCTGCTCGAATGGCCCTCGCTTTCACTCGAAACGGCGGTCCACCCATCCGTGGTTTGCAGGCACTTCTCGTCCCTCCAGCAGGTTTGGGCCGTATTCCAAAGATGTTCAATGGACGTGTCGAGGACTACCATGAAGTTGTCAGTCTCTTCAACGAGATCGATCAGCGGTTCTGAGGTGAGATGATGGCAAAAATCGCATATTATCCGGGCAATGTCGCACGAGCAGGAGCCTCTGAAATTGAGGACACCATCCAGCCACTCTGCAAAGCGTTGAACATTCAACTCGTTGAGATTCCTCGAGCCAGCAGCGACGGAGGCAACGTCATCAAGCAAGCGACCCCCAAACTTCAGGACGCTCTCGTCGCTCGTAACCTCGCCCTTGCCGAAGCCAAAGGCCTTGACGTGATGACGACTTGTGCGACCAGCCACGCCATCATGTGCAACACGGCCCAGGACATGGCAAGAGACCCCGTCTACGCCAGCACGGTGAACAACCTCGTCGCTCGTACTTCCAAAGTGGAATACACGGGCGAAACACAATCTTGGCACTTGCTTCATTACCTGGTGGAGGAAATTGGATTGGACAAGGTTCGCGATGCGGTGAAGAATCCACTCAAGATGAACATCGCCGCCTATTACGGCCCCGACATGCAACGAGAGGGTGCCTGCGCAGGCGATGACCCGTTCATGCCAACCTACATGGAGCAACTCATCGAAGCCCTGGGTGGCACACCCATTGACTACGATTCGAAGTGCATGAGCGTCGGTTCCACGTCCATGTTGACGTTGGAAGATTCCTCGCTCGCCATGACGGCGGCTGTTTTGTCCGATGCGATTCAATCCGGAGCCGACCTCGTCGTGAGCGCTTGCACCATGTCGCACATCAACCTTGATTCCTATCAGTCCAAAGCCGGCCGAGTCAGCGGAAAGAACACCACCGTCCCTGTGTCTCACCTTTCGGAGATCGTTGCCTTTGCCCTCGGATTCTATCCCGACCGTCTTGCCCAACTCCGTACTCGAGTTCGCCTCATCGGTTCGTGATGGACCCGTGAAGCAAAGCGAGGGCTTGTTTGGCTTCCTCGCTTGAACAGCCGCTCTTGTCCTTCAACTCCGCATCGGTGGCAGCAAACAATCGCCCGATGTCGGGTGAGAATTGCATGAGGATGTGTTCGAGTTGTGGTGCCTTCTCTACGAGGGGTTTCACGGTGTGGTGATAACAACGCTCCAGGTGCTGACGTCGGTCGTCGAGCCACGGGTGTGAATCCTCGGGGTTGTCCATGATCGCGTCAAGCTCACGGCTTGCAAGTGCCATGGCCTTACGAAGGTCAGGCAGTTCTTTGCTTGATGACGATGCAAATTGATGCAAGCGTTCCAATGCTTCGTGTTCTTGGCGAACGGCAACGGCGATGAAGTGGGCGGCCTCAAGGGGTCCTTTGACCATGACCACCGGTAAGCCCAATTCCAGCGTGATGTGAGCCAAAGCTCCAAGCACGGCATTTGGATGAACACTGTATTGTGTTTCTCCACCGGTTTCCACCAGCAACAACGGGCGTTGAGCACTCACGACAAGGCTCCGACATTGGCTGAGGAGACGGCCCGATTTGACCGATTCAAGGAGGTCTCGGGCTGACTTGCGTTCTATAAGCACCCTTTCCGACAATCGAAAGTCTCCGCAAGGGAGTTGGGTAAACGTGGTCTCGAAGCCAAGGCCGTTGAGATAGGTTGGGAGCGTTGAGCGGGATTCACGATGGTCAACGTACACCACTTCGCCTGCCCCACGAACCTCGTTGAGGGATTTGATTTCCTCGTCGGCGGCGTTCAATACCACGTCCATGTTACGCCGTATTTTTGCGGATTCAGTGGGGGTTGGTGACGATGGTTCAAACTGGAAAAGGCTCGCTTGCGATTGTGGGCGAATTTGGTCAGGACGCAGTGGTGCGGCGACCTTATCGTTCCGTTTCACCGCTTCAGTTTTCTTCTCTATAGAATCCGAAGGCGCCTCTTGAAGCGGGGCGAGCCGCTTTATTTCCTCTTCCATGAAGACCTTGGCAGGAACCAATCCAGTGCTGACTTTGACCTTGAAGGCTTCAAGTGCATCATCGCTCACGACATAGGCCTCGTTCAGTTGCTTTTGACGTACCAATCTCGTCATGAGTCGGTGCATGTTTTCCTCTTGACGTTCCGATGCGCGGTGAACATAAGCGTCCCGTGTGTTTTTGGCGATCAGCACGTGCACGGAACCCGCCCGTTGCCGGGCTGTTCGACCTCGCCGCTGAATCGCTCGAACCGCACTGGGGACCGGCTCGTACAGCACGACCAAATCTGCGGCTGGAACATCCAACCCCTCTTCGCCAACCGAGGTCGCCACGAGGATGTTGATTTCTCCACTTCGAAAGCGGTTGAGTTGAGCAAGTTGCTGTTTTTGGGTCATGCCCTTTTGTGAGCCCCGTGAAGATTGACCAATGAAGGCATCAGGGTGTAACCCCTCGTGTTGTTGTAAGATGTCTACGATTCGCTCGACGGAATCCCTGTACTCTGTGAAAATCAACACTTTTCCTTCTGGTTTTGCCGCAATTTCTTGTTTCACCAAGGTTTCCACAATGGAGGATTTGGGGTGGAGTTCGTCCGTGTCGTTCAACGCCAAGCGCAGTTGATGGACAACGGGCAAAGCCAACATTCGATTGGTCTTTCTTCCATTACGCCCCTCTTCTTCTGCTCTGTTGAGGAAGGCTTGAGCGACGTTGGTGCCTTGGGTTTGCAGGAGGTTGATGAGGATGTGAATTCGTCGTAAATCAGCCACTCGGCGGGCCGCATCGTATCCTCTCATGTCCCTTTGCTGAATGGCCCGACTCGCACTTTGTTGCGCTCGTTCAATGTCGTTGGTACCGATGTATTCCTTGGTGGGCATGAATCCAAGGCGCTGGAGATGGCTTACTTCGTCGTTAAAATGCGTGCGAAGTGGCGTGATCAGGACTTCCAAAGCAGGAGGTAAGTCCACCGCATGGGTATGGATTTTCATATCGACATCGTACGCCTTCAACAAGGCTTCATCGCGTTTGCTCAGGTCGAGGTTTTGGGCGTTGAGGTTGGTGCGCACTTCGTTGATGTTGCGCAACGTTGAGCCTGGACTCGCGGTGGCTGCAAGCACGCGGCCTTTGGGATTGGCCCGTTGGTAGAGCTGGCCTACTTGGGCATAGGCGTGGTTTCCCGTGGCGTGATGGGCCTCGTCCATGATCAACAAGTCCACCTCGGCGAGGTCGATGATGCCGTTCATCGCATCGTTGCGGATGACCTGCGGTGTTGCCAAGACCACGGTTGCGTCTGCCCACAAAGCTTCTCGCTTATCCGGGGGGGTCTCTCCGGTGTAAGTGACGATGTGTTCCTCTGAAACATTCAGCCGTTCAACCGCCATCGTTCTTTGCTGGTCAACCAAACCCGTGGTGGGTGCAATGAGGACGATTTTTTCACTTCCGTTCCGAAGGTATTCCGCCATGGCCATCCACTCCACGGCGGTTTTTCCAAACCCGGTCGGCATGACCATCAGGCTGGAGAAGGAGAGAATCCGTTCAAGGGAACGCAATTGATAGCCCCGGGCTTCAACGCCATCGCTCAACAGAGGATGAACAACATGAGGCATGGAATCAACTTCCTGACTAGGGTTCAAAAGGATGATGTGGGGGGTTCACGGTTCGGTTGAACAGAAATTTGCCTCGCAAGAAAGAAATGTTTGAAGACCTTCAAATCCCATAGCGTCCCACGCAACCCACCGGTTGTCTGTACCGAACCGCATATATACGGGTTGTAAGTCGGAGGGGTGCTCAAAGGTGAGTAGCCAGACACACTGGGCCATCCCCCGAGGACCCCAACTGGCACATTCCCCGCTCGTGGGAGTGTGGCTCCGTGTCACGGCTTCGACGCTGCATGGGCCCTCGTACGCCCCCCACGGTGGGGCCACTGCGTTGTAGAAAACCTGGAGGAATCCAATATGGCAAAGCGAAACCACCCACGTCGTGGATCAATGGCGTTCAGCCCGCGCAAGCGAGCGAACCGCCCGTTTGGACACGTCAAGTCGTGGCCCACAACCGATGCGAGCGAAGTCCGAGTGCAGGGCTTTGCCGGCTGGAAAGCTGGCATGACCCACATTTTGGCTCGTGATTTGAACCCCCGTAGCACCTCGGCCGGTCAGGAAATTCGAGTTCCTGTCACCGTCGTCGAATGCCCAAAGATGCGAATCCTTGGCGTTCGTGGCTACGAAATGACGCCCTACGGCATGCAAGCCCGTGGTGAAGTTTGGGCCGATGCCGAAAAGATTGTTGACGCCTTTTCCGAACTCTTCAAGCGTGTTCCTGAGCGTAAGGAGCACGATGCCTCCAAGCACATGGAGAACCTTCTGCAAGCCGACCTTTGCGAAGTTCGCCTCATCGTCGCCACCCAACCTCATACCCTCTCGAGCGTTCCTACCAAGGTTCCCGACGTGATGGAAATGGGTCTAACCGGTGGAAGCATGGACGACCAACTCAACTGGGCCAACGAGCGATTGGGAGAGGAATACTCCTTTGCCGATGCGTTCGAAGAAGGCACCATGACCGATATTGTAGCCATCACCAAGGGTTACGGCTGGCAAGGTGTCATCAAGCGATTTGGCGGTAAGCTGCAATCTCACAAGAACTCCAAGAAGCGCCGACAGCACGGTAACATGGGTGCTTTCGGTGATGGATACGTTCGAAAGACCATCCGACAGGGTGGACAAACGGGCTACCATCAGCGCACAGAGTACAACAAGCGCATCTTGCGTGTCGCCAACCCAGAAGACCACTCCATCACGCCTGCTGGTGGTTTCCTTCACTATGGCGAAATCAAATCCGACTACATCCTGGTCAAGGGAAGTGTTCCCGGTCCCGCCAAGCGTTTGATTCGCTTCCGCGACGCCACACGTGGCTCTGACAAGACACTTCACGACTACGAGATCACGTACGTCAGTACGGCATCAAAGCAGGGGGCCTGAAGATGAAGGTCGCAACCAAAGATATTGTCAACAAGGTCACCCAGACCGAAATGGATGCCGGCAAATTGTCCGCCCGATTTGATGTGGACGTCTCTGACGGTTCCAAAGTGAACCTTCCAGCAGCCTTCGAATCAGAAGTTCGTGAAGATCTTGTCAAGTTGGCCGTGGCTTCGAGCCGTGCCAACCGTCGTCAGGCCTACGGTTCCCGAGCCCACGTCGGAAAGCGCCGCCCAATGGCCGGTATGAAGCACTCCGTTGAATGGTGGGGTAAGGGTCGTGGTGTGTCCAGAATCATGCGACGAACCGGATCTCGCCGTGGTGCCCAGAACCCTCACACCCTCGGTGGTCGTCGAGCACATGGTCCAAAGGTCGAGAAAGACTGGTCCCGCAAACTCAACGCCAAGCAACGCCATGCTGCCCGCAACGCTGCTTTGGCTGCAACCGTTTCCATGGAGACCGTGTCTGCACGTGGCCACCGCTTTGACGACACCGTCGAACACCTGCCCATCGTTCTTGGCTCCTACACCGAAATTGTTGACGGCAAGTCCACAGAATACGATATTGAAACCTTCAACCACGGCTCCGCCACCCGAAAGGCGGCGGCTATCTTTGCCGGTCTTGGCCTCGGACCTGATATGGACCGTGCTCGAAACGGCCGCAAGATCCGTGCAGGAAAAGCCACGATGCGTGGACGCGTTCACAAGACGCCGAAGTCCATTCTCTTGGTGGTCAAGGAAAAGTCTGGTCTGGCACAAGCTGCTCGCAACCTCCCTGGCGTCGACGTCGTCGCAGCCAAGGACTTGTGCGCAGAGGACCTTGCTCCAGGTGGAGATGTCGGTCGATTGACCGTCTTTACCAAAGCGGCGTTGGAGGCCATGAACTGAGGTGAGATCATGAACGCATACGACATCATCATTCAACCCTGGCTCACAGAGAAATCCATGGAAGCTCGAACCTCCGAGCAACGCTTGGAGTTCTTGGTTCGCCGCAGCGCCACCAAGGCCCAAATCGCACGGGCCGTCGAGACCATCTTCGACGTGGAAGTGGCCAAGGTCAACGTTCGCAATTCAAAGCACGGCAAGCACGCTTCGGTGAAGCTTGCTGAAGGCTACGACGCAGAAGACGCTGCTATGCGTCTGGGAGCATTCTGAGGTGATTTATCATGGGTAAGAGAATTCGTGCACAACGTAAAGGTTCGTCGCCACGCTATCGTGTGGCCAGCCACCGTTTCCCCGGTAAGAACCGCATGCCTCGTGAGAAAGACGTGGTCTGTGAAGTCACTGAACTCATTCACAGCCCGGTCCACAGCGCCCCCTTGGCTCGTATCAAGACCCCCGATGGCGACACCACCTTGGTGGCCGCTACGGAAGGCATCTCGATTGGCAGCAAGGTGGCCATCGGCGACAACGTCGCCCTTCGACCTGGCAACATCACTGAGATCGGCAACATCCCAGAAGGTACCGCCATCAACAACCTTGAACTTCGTCCAGGCGACGGTGGCAAAGTTGCTCGCTCTGCTGGTAACTCCTGCATGGTCGAGTCTCGAATTGGCGACGTTGTCCGTATCCGCATGCCCTCGGGCTCGCTGAAGGAACTCCCTGCCAACTGCCGAGCCACCATCGGTGTGCTCGCCGGTCACGGCCGAGATGAAATGCCAATGCGCACAGCCGGTGCCGCTTACTACAAGGCCAAGGCTCGTGGAAAACTCTACCCGCACGTTTCCGGTGTGGCCATGAACCCTGTCGACCACCCGCACGGTGGTGGAAACCATCAGGCTGTTCACGGACCGAACTCCGTCGCTCGTGGTACGCCACCGGGTGCGAAGGTTGGTTTGATTGCACCACGACGAACCGGTCGTGGACGAGGTAAGAAAATTTGAGGTGATGATGCATGGCTAAGAAGAAGAAGTCGTTTATGACCCCCAAAGCCAGTCGTCGAAAGGCACGAAAGCGCCTCTCAACGACATCGGCCCGCGTAAAGAAGGAGTTCACCTACCGTGGTTTCACCATGGAACAGTTGAGTGAAATGCCCATGTGGCCAGAATCCCAAGGCGATGACTGCATTGCCGTTCTCTTGCCTTCCAGGATTCGACGAAGCCTCATGCGTGGCATGTCGCTTGAGAACGAACATTTCCTTGATCGTGTTTCCCGCTCAGGTGCTCGGACCATCCGAACCCACCGCCGAGACATGCCCATCCTTCCCCAATTTGTCGGTCGCCGCATCGCCATTCACAACGGTCAACATTTCGTTGAGGTCGAGATCAAACCAGAGATGATCGGCCATTACCTCGGTGAATTTGCCGTGACCCGAAGAGGCGTGGCCCACAGTGGCCCGGGTGTAGGTGCTACCCGTTCGTCCAAGCACGTTCCGTTGAAGTGAGGTGATACAGATGGCAAAGAGAAATCAAATGGATCGTCGAAGTCGTCGACATCAACTCCCTCAACGCGGTTACACGCAGCTCCTGCAAGGCAACCGTCTTGCTACGGCTCGAGCAACCAACGTGGACATGCACGTCAAGCACTGTTTCGAAGTCTGCCGTGCCGTCAAGAACAAGACCGCTGGCGAAGCTGTTGCCTACCTCAACGAGGTGCTGCGCATTGATTCTGACCGTGCTGATGTTCGTCGCAAGGCCGTCGCCGTGCCTTACCGACTCGGCAGCGGCAACAAGCGCAAGCGACGCTCAGGACCTTCTATGGTCGGACACCGCAAAGGTGGCGTTGGACCGGGTCGATACCCTGTCAAAGCCTCCCGTGCTATCATCAAGCTCATTGAGAGTGCGATGGAAAACGCCCGCTTCCAATACGAAGACATCGATGCCGACGAGATGGTCATCACGCACATCGCCGCTCACCGTGGTCCAATCCGCAAGGGATGGATTCCACGTGCACGAGGCCGTGCAACGCCAAGTAACCACTACCGCGTGAACTTGGAGGTCTTCTTGGAAGACATGAACGCCATTGGCGACGAGTTGGAGGACGACTTCTGAGGTGAATATCATGGGTAAGCAAAGCATTCTACGAACCATCGTTGACCGCAACGTCGAGCGATTGCTCGTCCGCGAGTTCCTGATGAAGAACACTTCCAAGTCCGGTTTCGGTGGCCTTGACATCCGCCGAACTCCTGGCGGTACAGAAGTCACCGTCCACGCCGAGCGACCGGGTATGGTCATCGGCCGAAAGGGGAAGATCATCAACGACCTTCAGAGCCGACTCAACCAAGAGTTCAAACTGACCAACCCCAAACTCAAGGTTGAGGAAGTCAAGAACCCAACCCTCAACGCCCAAGTGATGGCTGAGAAAATCGCAGCCTCCCTCGAGCGAGGATGGTACCACCGACGCTCATGCCACAGCGCAGCCCAGAACATCATGGATGCCGGGGCTCGTGGTGTCATTGTCACCGTCGCAGGAAAGTTGACCGGTTCTCGAAACCGAACCGAGAAGTACATCCGTGGACACGTGAAGTATTGCGGTGAAACGGCTCTCCAGCACATGGACAAGGGCTACTCTGTCGCCGTCAAGAAGTTGGGAACCATTGGTGTCACCGTCGAGATCATGCGACCTGGCACTCGCCTTCCTCACGAAATCAGCATCTTCTCCGAAGAGGAACTCAAAATTCAAGCCGCACAAGAAGCCGCCGCCGAGGAGGGTTCTGAGTGAGCTACGTTTCCAACCGTGAAATCGCTTCCATGAGCACCGAGGCTCGCGAGGCTCGTCTTCTTGAACTTCAAGAAGAACTCCTCCAACTCCGTGCTGAGAAAGCCCTTGGTGGCACGCCATCAAACATGGGCGCTTACAAGGCGACTCGACGAAGCATTGCGCGTTTGAAGACGCACATGAACAACGGTCAGTGAATAACAAAGAGGTGATGGAGAACAATGGCGGCTATTTGCAACGTTTGCGGACTACCCGATGAACTGTGCATCTGCCAAGAAATTGCAAAGGAGCAACAAAAAGCCATTCTCTCAACCGACCGAAGACGCTATGGAAAAATCGTAACAAAAGTGGAGGGCATTGACGACGCAGCAATTGACATCAATCAACTTGCCAAACTCCTGAAGAACAAATGCGCAGCAGGCGGAACGGTCAAAGGACGATTGATTGAACTTCAAGGAGACCACAAGAAGAAAGCTGCAGAAGTGCTCAAGAACAACGGATTCAATGTGGAGGTGCGATGATATGAACATGTACAATCAATCTTGGATCGGTCGCTCGATGACCATCGCCTCTTCTACCGACTCGACCCTCACCGGTCGCCAGGGTATCGTCGTGGACGAAACCCGAAACACCGTCGCCCTCCTCGAAGGCGACCATCACTTGGTCTTGAACAAGGCCAGCATCACATTCACCGTTGACGGCAGCGATGTCGTCATCCAAGGGGCCATGGTGGGTCAGCGCCCCGAAGACAGGATCCACCGAACATACAGGAAGGCATGATACGATGCGAGACATTGGCGTTGACGTGAAGAACCCCACCGGCGAGTGGGATGGTGATGTGAACTGTCCGTTCTACGGCAGTTTGCGCCTCCGAGGACAAGTCCTTGAGGGAACCGTCTCCAGTGTTGGTATGCAGAAGACCATCACCATTGAGCGACACAACGTTCGCTACATGAAAAAGTACGAGCGATTCGAGAAGCGAACCAGCGTTGTTTCCGCTCATCTCCCCTCGTGCATCGGTGATGTCAACATCGGCGACAACGTGAAGGTCATGGAGTGCCGTCCGCTCTCCAAAACCGTTTCATTTTGCGTCATTGAAAACTCTGGAGGTGTTGTTTGATGAAGGGCATC
>JASLVM010000029.1 GCA_030741355.1 Candidatus Poseidonia sp.
AGAGGCTGTTATCCATTGGTCAATGGGAAAATCCGGCCTCACGCATGCCAGATTGGACCAATATTATGGCGAAGTGTTCAACCGCTTAAACCAACACCACCTTGACGGATTGTTTCGATTTTTGGAATCGGCTTGCAGCCTTGAAACGAAACCATCGTTTGCTTGGGATTGATGTCGATTTAGGGTGTATTCCTCAAACGAATGTTCTTGAAGGGCACGCCGGTGGAATCAATCATGGTGGTTGAACTCCCTCTCGACGAATCTGGAAACAAAATCGTTCGCATCGGGCACAGCCCAGACCCAGACGACGCTTTCATGTTTCATGCCATGACCACCGGTGCGTTTCCCACTCCGGGTTACAACTTCGTTCACGAACTGCAAGATATTGAAACACTGAACCATCGAGCCATGAACCAAGAACTGGAAGTATCGGCCGTTTCCATTCACGCTTACCCCGACATTGCCGCCAACTATGCTCTCATGAATTGTGGCGCTTCAATGGGTGAAGGCTACGGACCAATGATCGTGTGTCGCCAAGGTGTCTCGGAAGAAGATGCACGTGGTAATGTGATTGCCGTACCAGGATTGAAGACCAGTGCTTACCTTGGCCTCCGGCTTGCTTGGGGCGATTGCGAGGTGGCTGTGGTTCCCTTTGACGAAATCATTCCACGTATCCTTGACGGGACGTACATCAGTGGCCTCATCATTCACGAAGGCCAATTGACCTACGTGGACCATGACCTCGAAGTTCTCATTGACCTTGGAAAGTGGTGGAACGCCCGTACACCGAATTGGCCCATGCCATTGGGTGGGAACGTGGTCCGGCGAGACCTTGGAGATGCAGTGATGGAGGACATCACGAAATACACCAAAATGAGTATCGAATATGCGCTGCAGTCCCCTGATGAAGCGCTTGAATTCGCAAAAGCCTGGGGTCGGGGAATAGACGATGACACCAACAAAGAATTCGTGAGCATGTACGTGAACGACCGAACCATCGATTACCGCGAGGAAGGCCGGGAATCCATTCGACGCTTCATCAAGGAAGGTCAGGATATTGGGCTTATTCGAGAGGACTTTGACACCGCATCAATGCGGTTCATTGGCGCACCCTGAGGAGAGGACATGACCGCCACCGGCCGTAAACCTCAGGTCAGCCAATACGGGTCGGTTGACCCTGCACCTCCATCAACGACATCAGAATTGGACTCGTTGACACAACAATTGTGCGATGAAGACCAACCGATGTTTCAACGAATGCGGGCAGTCTTTGCACTCCGCAACCAACGGACGGACGAAGCGTGTTTGGCCCTTTGCCAAGGATTTTCCAGCACAAGTGCGCTTTTGCGCCATGAAATTGCCTATGTGCTCGGCCAGATGCAAAACCCCGCGGCCTTACCAACGCTGATCGAACGATTGGAAGATGAGGCTGAACACGTGATGGTTCGGCATGAGGCGGCCGAGGCCATGGGCGCCATCGGCGACCGTAGCGTCATTGATGCACTCAAGAAATTCGTGAACGACCCCTTGCCCGAAGTAGCGGAATCTTGTGTGGTCGCTCTTGACCTGCTGGCTTGGGTAGAAGGGTCAGAGTTTGAAGAAACCGAATGGTAGCCTCCCTCAAGTTCAAAGACTAGACCGCATACCCCGCAATAGGAAGGAGACACATGCCTCACGACCACATTCAACTTGCTCAAGCACCCAACGGTGAACTTGGACCCCGCTGCCACTCATGTGGCATGCGATTGACGTTTGGCAACGCCATGGTCGTTGACAAGTACTACATGTGCTGGGAACACTATGTCGAAGCGACAGGTGCGGACACCGCCACCGAGGTCAGCGATGCTGACGAACGGTTCTGGATGAAGCAAGAATAGAACGGCTTTCTTCAAGAACCCTCAACCTCTCGTAGGTTTGGAGGGAAACGATGTCTGACGGTTGGGCGAGGTTTGCGCATCGGTTTGGTCAATATTACCAACACGCCTCGTTGTGGTCTCCTCCACGAATCAAAACCCGAGAATGGATGTTCATTCCGTTTGGCGGTGCCCCTCCCCTCCGACACAAGTCCTTTTCTGACGTGAATCAAGTCCAGTCATTTCTATCCCAACGTGCCATGCATTCTTGCTTCTATTCAACGGCTTATTGGCGTAGGCCGTATGAATTGAAAATGGCCGATAAATTGTGGCAGGGCGCAGACCTCATCTTTGATTTGGACGGAGACCACCTTCCTGGCGTCACTGACCGTGATTTTCCAGGAATGCTTGAGGTCATTCAAGAACAAGCTTGGTCGCTTTGGAATGACTTCCTTGAACCTGAATTTGGATTCTCTGAAGAGTATCTTCAAGTGACCTTTTCTGGCCATCGCGGTTTTCACCTGCACTATCGAGACCCAAGGCTGTTTCACCTGGATTCAGAGGCTCGCCGAGAGTTGGTATCTCACATCCGAGGTGAGGGCGTTGACGTTCAAGGCGGTCTTGCAAGGTATCACGACCATGATGCAAAAGGTTGGACTCAGCGCATACGGGACGGTATGGATTCAATGATCAACACCCTCCGTGCCATCCATCAGGGGGCGGAAGGGAGCAGGACTGAATTGCGACGATTGGAATCTGCGCTTCAATCCCTACAAGACCGCGAGGGCAACACTTCGCAGCGTTCTGCGACGGCCATCAAACGTCTTGCGGAACTCATGGACCATGATAAGCGCGTACAACGACTCAAAGAAGGGAAGTTTGAACTTCTTGGGAATTACCAATCCCTGTTTCTGAATCTCCTCAAAGCAGACGCTTCCGTGGTGCTTGGCTCTGCTGGCGAGACAGACGAAGTGGTCACCATCGACGTCCGCCGCCAGATCCGTTGGCCTACATCCCTGCACGGGAAATCAGGGATGCGCGTTACCGAATTTCCGCTTAGTCGGCTTGACCCCGATGGTCCCCAACCATACAATCCCTTGATGGAAGCTTTCGTTCTCGGCATGGACGAAGCACACGAAGTGGAATGGATTGTTGATGATGCAGTTGCACAGTTCGGTGAACACCGAATTGAAAGCAACATTGGTGAGCGATTTCGAACCCATGAATCAGGTGCTACTTTCCTCGTTCTCAAGGGTTGGGCGAAACTTGCATGAATCCATTTCTTGGGTCAAAAAATCAGTTCTTTCCATGGTTCAACATGCGGTAAGGTTCAAGGGTGGTTTCCCATCCCTTGGGACGAGGTGAGTCCATTGGGTCTGCGCAGAGGGAAGAAATCCAAGAAAAAGGAAGCATCCCTGCCAACCCCAGATTTGCCTCCACCAGCAGGCCTACCTGCGCCTTTGCCACTCCCTCCGGGTGCTGATTTGCCGCCCCTGCCTGGCATGCCGGCACCCCTGCCTGCCCCCATTCCCGCACCGGCTCCCATCACGGCACCGGCTCCCACGCCATCGGCCATCCCTATCGCAACGGAGACGCCGCTTCCTCTTCCGGTAAACAACCCTGAAACCACTCTTTCCGGCATTGCCGATGAGAAAGGCTACAACGACCTGTGGGCCAAGCGTTCAGAAAAGCCCCTGCAGCAAATCTACGGCCATATTGACCGGATCAGCAACAAAGAAGCCGGCTCCCTCCTCGACCGATACGCCGACCGATTTGGCCACTCCCTTGACCGTGAGATCATCGTCATGAGAAAGGCGGCCGTCGATGAAAAAGTCGCTGAAATTCGAGATGCTCCCGTCGTAGAACTTATTGAAGACGAGCCAGACCAACCCGTGGATGAACTCAAGCAGGTTGAGGACGAACTTCGGTCCCTCAAACCTCTCTATCAGGATGCAAAGGCAGTCGGAGATAAAGAGGCACTCGCCGAACTCACGCCTATTTTGCAATCCTTGATGGCGCGACGGAAGGCCCTGAAAGGAGGAGCCCCCGCCCAAGAAGCACCAGTGACGGCGGAAGCAGCGGATGAGGACGACCAGGAACTCTTTGCCCAATTTGTTTCCATCGTAGACGATTTACTCGGCGAACACCTCCCCGAATCCATCGTCAATGACTTCGTTGCGAGTGCAGACTTTGATGTCTATCGAGCGGTTTTGGCATCGCCAGAAACTACGGACGACGAGACACGTGCTTTGTTTTACAACATGGTTGACGACCAACTCGGCAACATGTCCCCTGAATCCATTCAGGCCTTTGTTTCCTCGCCAAATTTTGAAATCTATCGCCAAATCGGCGGAATCTACAAGGAAGCGTGAACATCATGGGACTACTCGACAAAGCAGCAGCATCAGGTGGCGAAGAGGGTAAGCCCGTCGCCAAAGCAAAACCCGTCGCCAAAGCAAAACCTGTTGCCAAAGCTAAGGCCGTCAAAGCCAAGCCTGTACGTGCAGAAAAGCCAGTGAAGGCCAAGAAAGCCCGCGCCCCTCGTGCCCGACCTGTGGGGTTGGCCGAAGATTACGAATTAGCAACCAACATGAATCGCCGAATATCATGGTTGGTCAACTTCATCATCAACTTCGGTGTGTTGTTTGCAGGCCTGTTCATTGCTTCATCCGACACCGGCATCATCACGACCATTTTGTTTGCAACAAGCGGTGGAATCATCATCCTCAACGCCGTGTTCATCCCCATGAAATTCAGTCGAAACTTGGGTCAATTTGTGTCCCGTACAAAATTCGTCCGAGGAGACGGTTCCAACCCGCTCTTCCTCCACGGCATCCTCGAGAACACCAAAGGCCTGTTCGCTCTCATCGGTTTGATTTCTGTTGCCACACAGTTCCAAAAGCTGACCGAAGCCGACAACACAACGGCCATCGTCTTGTTCTCCATGGGTACGTTGTTCATCATCGTCTGGTTTGTTGACCGCTTCCTCCGCAATGGCAGTGAAATGGGTCAAGGATTGTACGATCTTCTGTTCGGTGCCTACCTCGTGAAGTACATCCCCTCTGAAGATGAGAAAGCGACCGGTGTTTGGGCCCGCTTGGAAAACATGGGCAACTTCGGAGACCAACTCCTCAAGCGTCAAGAAGAACGCAAGGCCAAGAAAGAGGAAAAGGCCAGCGAAGCCGAAGAAGAAACCAACCCTCAAGAAGACTGAGCGCAGGCTCAACATGAGGTGGTCCTTTGCTCAATCCCTTGCGTAAGCAAAATCATGTTTTGCCTGTTTTGGTCTTCACCACAGGCATCGTATTCTCCTCCATTTTCTTTGAATCCCATGCGATGGTCGGTGTCTTTTGTTTCCTGTTAACTCTCTTTCTTACCTACTTGGAATTGGTCACTCAGTGGTCGTTCAGGGCACCGCCCAACCGTAAACCGGCTCTTGAGGATGAACGCTTCGAGCGACGCATCATCAACGTCCTTCATCACGATATTGCCCATTACATTCTATCAGGCAACCCCGATGCACCGGTGGCATGGATTTGCCATGGATGGACGGCAGGAGCCTGCAGGATGAAATATCGGGTGGAGTCCTTTATCGAACGCGGATGGAGCGTGGTTGCCGTAGACCTGCCTGGCCATGGCATCTCTGATGGTCTGACCAAATGGTCGGCCGAAGCGTCGACCACGCTTCTGATTCATGCCATGAACAAACTTCAGTCCGATAGACCTGAATTGTTTTCCAACGGCATCGTGTATTACGGCCACAGCATTGGCGCCTTTATCGGGTTGCGAATAAGTAAGCGGCGCGAGGAATTGAACAGCGAGTTAACATTCTCAGGATGGGTCATGGAATCACCGATGACCGGCTACACTGAAATTTTTGATGAAACATGCAACATCCTCAGAATCCCATCGTTTCTACGTCCGCTCGTTCTGCGGAAAACGCTACGTCATTTCAACGCCCTGAACGAGGGCGTCGCTCATTTTGCTCGTCTTGACGAAGCCGATGCACCGACGTGGGGTTTGCCTAAAGAGCAGACACTTCTCATTCAAGCCATGCCGGACGAACGATTGGGTTCTGCCCATTACGAACGTTTGATTCATCTTATGGAAACAGGATCGGAAGCACATCTCCTCAACACGGAATTTTTGCACGATCTAAATCATTCGGGTTCTCACGATTCCGAATCGAGAAAGGCAGCCATTGATGCATGGCTTGAGGAGCAGTTTCCTGCTCATTCTTCTGCTTCATTGGCTTGAGTTCTCGCCAGTTCGCGCATGTCCACAACGGGGTCAAGCTCGTCAACAATTTGTTCGCCGAGGAGTTTTTCCATCACGTCCTCCATCGTCAGGATACCAGAGGTGCCGCCAAATTCATCACGGACAAGTGCGAATTGTTGCTTTTCCTTGAGAAATAAGTCGAGGGCTTGTTCAATGGATGCGCCAAGTTCCAACTTGAGAATGGGCTTTTTGATGTCCTTCAGTTGAAGTTCCCATTCATCCCTGCTCGCAGCCATGAGGATTTCAGAGCGAATGACCAAACCTCGAACGTTGTCAATGTGGTCCTCATAAACGGGGATGCGTGAAAATCGAAGAATGGTGTTCTCTTTCAAGACTTCAGCGATGGTATGGTTCTCCTCAAAGGCTTCGACAACGGTTCGAGGAGTCATTTCATCATCAACCATCACGTTCCTCAGTTCCAGGAGGTTGTGGATGATCGTCTCTTCTGCTTCGTCAAGGGCGCCTTCAATTTCACCGAGGTCGGCCATAGCAGCCACGTCTTCTCGGGTCACCATAGCGTTCTTTGATTTCGGCAAAATAGCCTTGAGGTACTGAATTGGACCGATGAGGAAGAACAGGGCTTTTGTGAACCACGTTAAGAGATATGCAGATGGCGTAGATAATCGCTTCCAGTATGCTGCGCCCAAGGTTTTGGGAATGATTTCTGAGAGGAAAAGAACCGCTAGTGTCAGAATAGCAGATGCCGCCGTCAAAACTTCTACGCCCCATATTTGTTGAACCTGAGAACCAACACCGGCCGCTCCCATGGTGTGAGCGATGGTGTTTAGGGTCAGAATGGCCGTGAGTGGGCGGACTGAATCATCGTCTTTGAGGTGAGCCCACATCTCGGCAGTACGCTTCCCTTCCTTTTGCAAAATATTGACATAGGTTTGAGGCGTTGAGAGTACGACGGCTTCTAAAATAGAGCACAAAAACGACACACCAAGCGCCAATGTGATGTAAAAAATAAGGAGGGACATATCTCCTTCGCCAGTGGCAGATACAGCAACTCCTGCTGCAGCAAATAAGTCGCTGGCCATTTTGTCTCGCAGACCCCTGCCCTTACGGGCGTAATCTAAGCGACGCGTGGAGGGTTCTTCAAAATGACGCTGCTCCTGTTGAGTCTGTGCTTTGATTGGATTGACTTTGGGTGAACCTCAAGAAGCATCGTCTGTTGGGTCGTTTGTAGTGGGCTAAGATGTCGGAAGAGCACGTTCTAATTTGCGTTGCTTGGCCGTACGCGAACGGGCCTCTTCACCTCGGTCATGTCGCCGGATGTTATCTCCCACCAGACATTCAATATCGATTTGAACGAGCCTTAGGAAACAGAGTTTTGATGGTCTCCGGTTCTGATGAACACGGAACACCCATCACCGTCACTGCTGAAACCCAAGGCATTTCTCCACAACAGGTCGTCGATGAATTTCATGCCATGAACAAACAAGCACTCATCGACCTTGGATGCGGCTGGGCCGATGATCTCGACTCCCGCGGGCCTTCCTATGGCGGCGCTTTGTTCAATCGAACCAGCGATCCAGAACACAAGCGTATGGTTCAAGAGAATTTCAAGGCCTTGGAAGCAGCAGGATTTTTTGAACGTAAAACCACTGAACAGTACTATGAAGTTCACGAGGACGGTTCTGGCCGTTTCCTTCCCGACAGGTACGTCGAAGGCACATGTCCCGCCTGTGGAGCCGACGGCGCACGTGGTGACCAATGCGATGCTTGTGGCGCCACCTATGAGGCTGTGGAGCTTGAAAACCCCGTTTCTAAAATGAACCCATCTGCGAAAATAGAAATTCGCGAAACCGATCACCTGTTCTATCGCTTGGATTTGTTCCAAGATGCTTTGGAACAGCACGCCCAAAAGCAGCAATCCGTTTGGAAATCAAATGTCAAGGCGATGACGAAGCAATGGCTCGACATGGGTCTGCGGCCACGTGCCGTTACGCGAGACTTAGAGTGGGGCATCCCCGTTCCACTGGAAGATGAATCATGGAGTGGAAAATGCGTTTATGTATGGTTTGAAGCCGTCCAGGGCTATTCAACGTGTGCTCGAATTTGGTCGGAACTTCATGCAGATTCATTGCCGGATGGAGTAGATACGTGGAAACGCTGGTGGAACGTTGCTGACGACGGTACGGTTCCTCGGCACTTGTACTTCCTGGGCAAGGACAACATTCCCTTCCACACGGTCATATGGCCTGCACTGATTCTCGGCCTCAACCATGCCAACAAAGGATTGAACGCGGACACGCCGGTTTCATTGCCTGGGCCCGGTGAGTTTGCGCTTGAAAACAACGTCCCTGCCATGGAATACCTGATGTTAGCAGGGGGCCAATTTTCTAAATCAAGGAAACATGCTATCTGGCTCCCCGCCTTCTTAGAGCGGTATCCTGCAGACACCTTGCGTTATTACTTGAGTGCACAAATGCCGGAAGAAAAGGATTCAGACTTCACTTGGGATGAATTCGTGGCCAAGGTCAACAATGTACTGAATGCCAATTACGGTAATTTTGTCCATCGAGTTCTGACACTTGGCGCAAGGCTCCCTCAAGAAGCTGGACAATCCCCGTTTTTGCCACACGATGACCACCCCTCCGTGGCTCAAATCAAGGCTTCTGTTGAGGCTGCATTTTCAGAAATCACCCAAAATTTGACCCGACACCGATACAAGGACGCCTTGAACGGCATCATGGGCGTTTCTCAATTAGGGAACCAAATTCTGCAAAATGCTGCACCTTGGAAACACCTGAAAGAATTGCAAGAAGGGCATGAGGAAAGTCTCGCACACTTGGCGTTCTGTTGGCGCATTGCACGCTTCCTCAGCATCACCACGCAACCATTTATGCCAACCAGCGCTCAACAATTGTGGCAAAATCTCGGATATGCATCAACGGTGGCCAATGAACCATGGTCGGGTGCTGTTGACTGGGAGGCGCCATTGGCTTGGAGCGAAGAAACGCCCACCCCGCTGTTTGACAAGTTGGATTTGGATGAGATTTTGGCAGCCGAACAAGGTCTTGCTGATGAAGGAACAGAATCAACATCAATCACCGGCATCAAAGGTGGAAAGAAAACCAAAGGAGGAAAGAAAATGAAGAACGAAACAGAAGGCATTGTCTATCTGGAATTTGACACGTTCATGGAAGTGAACTTGCGAGTTGGCCGGATATCCAGCGTCGAAGACCACCCCAATGCGGACAAGTTGTACGTGGTTCGATTGGACGATGGAACCGAAGGTGGCCGCACCATTTGTGCCGGATTAAAGGAATTCTACACGCCAGGTGATATGGAAGGTAAACTGGTCGTGTTCGTAGAGAATTTGAAACCGCGACCCCTGCGAGGCGTCACCTCAGAGGGGATGATGTTGGCGGCCGATGACGGCGAGGGGACCGTACGTTTGATCACCATTGACGGTGAGATAGAACCTGGAAGTCAAGTGCGCTGATTATTCCGCCATGCGTTCTCGAACTGCATCCATGACTTCCCGAGATTTGATTCGAATTTGTTCCTTGAGGACAACCAAACCCTCTCGCATCTCAGTGCCGTACTCACCTGGAAGCCCGTTCAAATTGATTTCAACATTGAATACAGCACCCTTTGCCGCCGCACTGGCAAGCAAACCTGCGACGCCCACGTCGGTGACCGCATTTGCATTCCCCGTTTGTGCCAAAGCAGGCAATTGATTGAGCAGTTGGAGTGCCAAGGTCGCGGTCTCAAAGGGGACTTCTGCTGCCTTTAGCGTCGCTTGTCTGATGGCAGAACGCCGGGTTTTCTTCTCCTCTTCCGTGGCTTTCGGCATTCCAAAACCGGCCATGACAGCATCAAATGAATCGCTGTCCTCTGTGGCGAGGCCTCCAGCCCTGTTCATCATCGGTATGGCCACCATTTGGGTTGATTCAGCATTCATCCACCCTGCCTCCCACTTTTGTTTACCAATCGTGAGATCGCAGACCATCACCGTCAATGATGCAGCCTGTCCCAATGCAACCGCTGCGGCCGTGCCGCCGCCGGGCGTAGGGGATGAGGAAGCAAGGGCTGCTTGAAATTCCCTCAAACTCATGTCCATCCAGTTCATTCAACCACCTCACTCGCCAAGGCCCATTCAATGATGTGCTTTCGTGGGTCGAACTCGTGATGTTCGTTCAATCCAAGAGCATGGACGGCGGCTTGTACCAATGATGCATCATCAGTTGCTTCTGGTTCGAAAAAACGACCTGCCTGAAGCATAGCGGAAAGAGGGACCAATCCAACGATTTCACTACCGCAAAGTTTGGCACCGTGGTCGTTGGCCAAACTCTCACACGTTTTGAAGGCAAGGTGAAGTGGGCACTGGTCAACGTCTAACAAATTCATGGAGACTTGAGAGATACCCAACTCGTCGACCGGCACACCCATGCCTTGGACTTTCTTGAGCATGCCACCTGAACGGATTTTACCGCCATTTTCAGATTTGAGTAGACGCCCACTGCTTCGAACAATGGAGCCGATTTTTTTCGCCACCATCGCTCCTTGCTCATCCACATTGACGTTGTATGCGACCAGAATGGAGCGAGCACCCACCGTGATGCCGCCTGAACGAGCCACCAATGGCGACCATTCGCGAGCACCAACATCTGGGTATCGTGTTGCAGAGGAGTGAGAGGAATCTCCTTCAGCAAGCCTTCCTTGCAATCCCTCATATTCCCCTCGGCGCAGATCAGACAGCATCGTACGTTCAACGGAGGCAGCAGCAGCTCCGTAGAGGAAGAGAGGGACGTCGTATCGATTTGAAACTTCATTGACGACTTTTCTGGCCAGTTCTGCACATTCCTCCATGCTGATGTTTTGCAGAGGCACGAACGGACATACATCCACCACGCCTAATCGCGGATGTTCACCCTGGTGATGTTGCATGTCAAGGAGGTCGATGCTGGCGCCGATGAGGGCGATGGCACCATTGACAACATCGTCGGGCTTGCCTGCAAAGGTAATGACGGTGCGGTGATAGTCAGCATCCGGTTCCACACCCAAAATGGTGCATCCGGGGACGTTGCGAACGGCCTCAACGATGCGTTCAATCTTTTCGTGGTCGCGACCTTCGGAGATGTTTGGCACACATTCAACCAACTGAGAAACCATGCCTTACGGCTCGGCGTTGGGTCTTTGAATGTTCTTTGTTTGCTTTCACGAATACAAGGCTTCTGGAGAGCGTAGACTCGTTCCTTGGGACCTTTTCTTATCCAATCGTGAAATGGCGTCCATCAAGTCTTGATTGGTCACCGATGAGCGCCCGTCTCGAATGGCAATCATGCCCGCTTCGACGCACGTTGCTTTGAGTTCTGCACCGGAATAGCCCTTTGTTCGCTCAACCACGCGACCCATGGTGACCTTTTTCGTGTTCATGCTGTCAAGATGGACTTTGAGAATCGCTTTTCTTGAGGCATCATCTGGAATGGGGATTTCGATCACTCGATCAAATCTTCCGGGACGCAACAGGGCATCATCAAGAATGTCTGGACGATTGGTCGCAGCGATAATTTTGACATCTTGGAGAGCATCAAACCCATCCAATTCTGCAAGAAGTTGCATCAATGTGCGTTGAACTTCACGGTCACCACTGGTGGAACCATCCAACCGCTTCGCACCGATGGCATCGATTTCATCCAAGAATATGACGCTCGGTGATTTTTCTTTCGCCAGCGAAAACAACTCGCGCACCATCCGACCACCTTCACCAATGTATTTTTGAGCAAGTTCACTCCCAACCATCCGAATAAACGTCGCTTCAGTATGGTTGGCAACAGCCTTGGCAAGAAGCGTTTTACCGCAACCCGGAGGTCCGACCAAAAGCACGCCTTTTGGAGGTACAATACCCACTTTTTCAAACAGTTCAGGTTTGATGAGGGGCAATTCAATGGCTTCCCTCACCGATTCAACTTGTTCATCAAGTCCTGCCACATCAGCATACGTCGTGGTTGGCTTGTCGACCATCTCTGCACCACTGACCATCGGGTCCCATGCCTCGTGCAGAAGTTCAACCACGGACAAACTGTCTTGATTCAAGGCCACTCTTGTCCCAGGTTTGAGCTTCTCAGGGTCGAGCCGTTGATTGAGTGAAACTTGGAAGACCGTTCCGTTCGAAGAGCGCACAATGGCGCGTTCATGGTCGAGAATATCTTGAATGTGACCAACGATAAGCGGTGGCATCTTCATCAAATTCACATTTTCATCAAGCCGCTCAATTTTCTTTCTCAAGGTACGCATTTCCGCCTCAAGCGTCGTACGTTCGTTGATCAATTGTTGCGTCTCTTCTCGCAGGTCGGCGTATTTCTCCTCAAGCGAGCGCAGTTCATCATCTGCGTTGAGCGGCAAATCGCCATCGGTGCGTTCTACATCGGTCCCCATGACACTCATCATAACCAAAAGCCGACTGTGTATAAGGTCTGTGTGAATCGGCGCCCCCTATCCAGTGCAACAAAGGGTTCAAAGAGCGTGGGCGGGAGTTCACCGGTATGGGCGAATGCGAACTCTGCGGAGCGGTCAAGGTCAGCGTTAAACGCGTTCGAACCGGTAAAACCGAAGTGGCTGCCTGCACCCGGTGCATTGAGAAAATGAACCTAGCGCCCAAATCTGAAGCACCTGGATTGCAACGCTCCCGAGCCTTTGCTTCGGCCCCATCTCCCCGGAAAAAGAAGAATGACATCATGACACGTTCATCCAAAGAATTGGCTCCTGATTTCCACAAGCGCATTGCGAAGGCTCGGTCTGAACGCCAGTGGAGCCAGCAACAACTGGCCAAGCGAATGGCTGAAACGGTCAACATTGTCAAGGCGGCCGAATCTGGGAAACAACCAACCGATGGTGTGGTCAAGAAATTTGAACGCGTGTTAAACATACAACTCATGGTAGAACGCACGGCTGAAGAATCCCGGCACATCAATGCAGGGCCATCTCGCGGGATGACCTTTGGCGACTACCTGAACGATTTGAGGTGAGGGCTTGCGCCCAATCTCCGTACACGCCTTGTGGTTGGCTCAAGACGACCCGAAGAAAAATACGGCCGTTTTAGCTTCAAAAAGAGGTGATTTGCGCCTCCACAAAACCATCAAAACATTGCCCAAGAAAGGGATCATCCTCGAACCCCTTTGCGGCAAAGTGTTTGGGCCAGAAGACCACCAACTCCTCACCGAACAAAACGGCGCATTGGTCGGCCTTGATTGCAGTTGGGTTCACATTGAGTCTTCCGTTGAAGCCGTCATGAAACGAACGCGCCTTCAACCTCGTATGTTGCCGTTATTATTGGCAGCGAACCCTGTGAATTGGGGAAAACCTGGCAAACTAACAACCGCGGAGGCTTTGGCCGCTATTCTGTATTTGATTGGACGAAGGGAGCAGGCAGAGCAAACCCTTGGGTCGTTCCGTTGGGGTCAGCGGTTTTTTGAGTTGAACAAGGAACCCCTGGACGCCTATGCTGAAGCAATGACAAGCGAAGAGTTGGTGGCCTTACAGTTTGAATTCTTCGACCTCGACCATCTTCTAGAGGACGGTGAAGAACCGTGAAAAACATCGCCTCCAAACCTGTGCATCGTTATGACACCGGTAGCATCAATCTCGATGCTGAAAGCCTCGCTGCGGAATGCCTCGTTCATATTTACGTGAACACCAAACATGTGACAAGTTTGCTGGCTTCACCGGAAAACCTGGATGAACTGGTCCGGGGTCACTTGCAAACGGAGTATGCTCTTCATCATCACAAAACGGAGTTTGAAACTCACATCAAGGCCAACGGAGAAGAATTCACCGTAGAGGTCATCACGGACGCTGAACTTCACCTTGCCTCTCGCAACACCATCGTCACAACATCCTGCGGCGCATGTGAACAAGATCAGTTAACTGCGTTGATCGAACAAACACCATCGGTTTCAAATCCGCCTCGCCAAATTTCAATTGAAGCGTTGATTCGTTCACTCGATGAAATGCGAAACCATCAACCCGGTTTTGGACAAACAGGAGGGATGCACGCTGCAGGCCTTTTCTTTGGTGAAGAGGAAGAATTGTTGGTTCGTGAGGACATTGGACGGCACAATGCTGTGGACAAAGTGATTGGTGCGATGTCATCGGTTTCCAAATCAGCCCCTCATGCCCTTCTCTTATCGGGAAGATGTGGATGGGACATCGTCTCCAAAGCAGCTAAACTTGACATTCCCATCATCGCATCCATCGGCGCTGCATCTACATTAGCGGCCAAAACTGCAAGAGCCTCAAACATGACGTTGGTATCGTTCGCGAAATCCAACCGAGCAGTGTTAATTGGGCCAATTGAAGGACGGATTCAGCGGAACCATTGAGAAGGGCGGGAGTTGCCCACCAAATGGAGGCCTTGTTATTCGACCCAGTCCACGTGCCCGAACGCCTCCTGACCGAATTGGCCTCAAGTTGAAAAAACCCAAGACCAAAGCAGCAGGAATCCCCGCTGTGACTTCATCAGTGGCCCATGGACTTACCAAAATGGGGCCGGTGAAGACCGTCAAGACGTTGCGAATGGTCAACCAAAAGGAGGGCTTTGATTGCCCAGGCTGTGCTTGGCCGGACCCGGAACATCGAACCGCCTTCGAATTTTGTGAAAATGGAGCCAAAGCGGTAGCCGATGAAGCAATGCAGGCCAAGGTAACACCTGAATTTTTGAGAAAAAACAGCGTTCAAGCCTTGGCTGAAATGAGCGATTATCAACTGAACAATCTCGGACGAATCGCTCATCCCGTCTACCTCTCGCCTGAATCATCAACCTATGAAACCATTTCATGGGATGATGCTTTCAACAAAATTGCATCAGCCCTGAACGCGTGTTCCAATCCAGACCGAGCTGTGTTTTACACATCTGGTCGAACAAGCAATGAGGCCGCCTTCCTTTACCAGGCCTTTGTGCGCGCCTTTGGCACCAACAACTTGCCAGATTGCTCCAACATGTGCCATGAATCCAGTGGGAAGGGCTTGGGTCAAACCATTGGCATCGGCAAAGGGACCGTATCTCTCGAGGATTTCAATCACGCCGACACGATTCTTGTCATTGGACAAAACCCAGGAACCAACCACCCACGTATGTTGACGGCGTTGCGTGATGCCAAGAACAACGGAGCTCGAATCATCCATGTCAATCCACTGCCTGAAGCGGGTCTCTCTCGTTTCAAACATCCGCAGGATTACATGAAGGGTCAGTTGAAAACGACCAAATTAGCAGACCTCCACCTCCCTGTACGGATTGGTGGAGATGCAGCACTGCTCAAGGGATTGATCAAACTCCAACTTGAGGCCAATGCAGTGGACCAAGATTTCATTGACAAAAAAACAGAGGGTTTTGAGGCCATGGCCGACGCTGCCCGAAGTGTATCATGGAATGAAATCTTACGCGATTCGGGACTTGAGAGAGAGGACATCGACAAAGCAGGAGAGATGTTGAGCGATTCCAAAGCCACCATCGCCTGTTGGGCCATGGGTTTGACCCAGCACAGAAACGGTGTCGCCGTCATTCAAGAGGTTGTAAACCTCCTTCTGATGAACGGACATGTTGGCCGTAAAGGTGCGGGTTTTTGCCCGGTTCGCGGTCATTCCAACGTTCAAGGCGACCGAACCGTTGGAATATGGGAGGCGCCGTCTGAGGCTTTCCTTGACCGAATGGAAACAGGACTGGGTTTTGAAATCCCTCGGCACCACGGCCATGACGTGGTTCATGCCATCGAAGCCATGCTAAACAACGAGGTTGATGTCTTCTTTTGCATGGGCGGAAATTTCCTCTCTGCAACGCCTGACACCGATGTGACCGCCAAAGCAATAGAAAACGTTGGCCTCACGGTTCAAGTCTCAACAAAACTCAACCGCTCTCATCTCGTCACGGGGAAAGAAGCGATCATTTTGCCATGTCTCGGCCGGACGGAAAGGGACATTCAAGCATCTGGGGAGCAATTTGTCAGCGTTGAAAATTCAATGGGACAAGTTCATCGTTCACAAGGTCGTTTGACGCCACCATCCAACGATTTACGAAGCGAACCGTGGATTGTCGCACAAATGGCCCAAGCCACCCTTGGCACGGAACACCTCGATTGGCTGCATCTTGCGTCGGATTACGACCATATTCGTGCCCTCATGGAACGCTCCCTCAGCGGCTTTGAAGACTACAATGAACGTGTTCGTGCGCCCAACGGTTTCGCATTACCAAATCCACCAAAGGACAGTCAAAGTTTTGCAACACCAACCGGACTCGCCCAATTCACGGAACATCCTCTCCCCGATGTTCAGGTATCAGATGGAGAATTTGTACTCATGACGCTTCGTAGTCATGACCAATACAACACGACCATTTACGGGTTGAATGACCGTTATCGTGGTGTTCACGGCCACCGCCGGGTTTTGTTCATGAATGCTGACGACATGGTGGAGCGCGGGTGGAAATCACGGCAAAAGGTCGCCATTACGAGTCATTTCAACGGTGATGAACGCCATTCAGAAGATTGGCTCTTGGTGCCGTATGAAATTCCCCGCGGTAATCTCGCTGCGTACTTCCCTGAGGCCAACAGCCTCGTGCCTCTGCACTCTACTGCAGCGGTCTCAAACACTCCCACTTCGAAATGGATTGTCTGCACACTATCAGACGGTTCTGCAAATTCGGAGGAGGAGTAATGGCTGGCCGTAGCTACACCGAGTTGATTCGCGAAAACCGTGATTTTCGTCGTTTATGGATCGCAGCGGTTATCTCAATGCTCGGTGAATGGTTCAACACCATCGCCCTTTTCTTCTTGATTCTTGAGTACACGGGTAGTGAATTTCTCCTCGGCCTGCTGTTCACCGTCAGAATGGCGGGCTTTGCTATCCTCCAGCCCCTCATTGGCCTGATGGCAGACCGATACAATCGCAAGATGCTGATGATCGTTTCAAACCTCATGCAGGCTGGCCTTGCCCTGATGTTTCTCCTGGTCAACGATTCAAGCGATATTGTATGGATGATTGGATTATCAGGCGTGATGATGGTTCTTCACGGGGTTTACATGACGGCAGAACGAGCATCGCTACCGAACGTTGTTTCTGAGGAGGATTTGGCCACTGCCAACGCCCTTGACGCTGCATCATGGTCAACTGCTTTGTGTATTGGCGCCATGCTGGGCGGTGTCGTCGTGTCCATTTGGGGAACAAACATGGCCTTCATTGTCGATTCACTCACCTTCCTGTTCGGCACTGTATTTTTGATTCGACTCAATCTTCCACAAACCATTGACGAATCCATGAAAGGCCCTTGGTTTTCGACGGCTTACGCCAACATCAAACGAGGTTGGTTGCGCATCCGAGGCCAGCCCTCCTTGTTCCGTATTGTATTTGCAAAGGCTTCGTGGAACGTTGCAGGCGGTGGTTTGGCAGGTGTGTATCTTGTGCTCATGGGTGCCGACGTCCAAGGGTATGGTGCTGCCTTTGGATTTGGTTTGTTCTTCTTTGCACGCGGTGTAGGAACAGGCCTGGGCCCCATTTTGGCTCGATCTTTCTTCACTGATGAAGAGCGATGGCCTGCTTTGGTTGGTCAACTTATCATGCTATCCGGTTGCATCTACTTCTGCGTGGGCCTCAGTGTTTCTTACGCCCTCTGGATTACGGTTGTTCTTGTCATCCTCGCACACAGCGCAAGCGGAGCGAATTGGGTCCTTTCTACCGTCATGATGCAACAATGGGTGGAGGACGAAGTCCGCGGCCGTGTCTTTTCAGTTGACATGCTCATCCTATCCGTGGCCTTCTCAACATCAACAAGTATTGCAGGCTATCTCATGGAGAACACAGACCTCGGTATTCAATACGGCATCATGCTGTTTTCCAGCATCATGATCCTTTCAGGGTTTATATTCACCATGTGGAAACCTGAAGCGCCTGCGCAGACGCCTCATTCCACCTGAATGCATCGTTCATGGGTGCAAACTGGCGGCGTGAAGTAGCGGCGCTCCGATGGGTCGAAGACATCGATTTGCAGCGTTGAGGCTGCGCCCTCTTGGACGAAGACAACCGAGGATGTACTCGCCGGCAAGTAGTCCTCTCCGGTTGAAAGCAACGAAAGCCTGAGGACATGGCCTGCTTCAACTTCAGCATCCATGGCAAAGAATTCCATTTTTGCATTGATCGTCTCTACGACGGGTGTCCATGTTTGAATTTGGTCGCCTCCGGCGTGATACCGCAAATCCATGATGGCGTGTCCCAAATGAATGCAGTTGTTTTGCTCATCGCAATCCTCCAACAGAGCGTACAATTGTCCACCCAGTGTGGCGGTTGTCACATCAACGTGGAGCCGAGGCAATCCGCCAAAGTAGAGGTCTGTTTCCAAGGGCGCAGATTCCCAAACCGGTCCATTCGAGGCATCGGGGAGTACGGTGGTTGTGCCTCCAATATTGGACATATCCGAACCCAATTCAAAGGATTGAACCGTGGTGTCGGCAGCTGGATAACGGTCTTCAATCCGCCATGAACCTTGGTTTGATTGTATCTCGATCCATTGACCGGGTTGTTCTCCAACATCTTTGAGGTAGTAGTCAAACCATTCCAACATATCCTGCATCCAATCAAATCGAATCATTTCTGGGAAGGCCTCGCCGCCCCTCCCTCCCATATCAGAACGGTCGTCGAGTTGTACGGGTCGGTCGGGATAATCGTGGTCCCATTGACCAAACAGGCCTCGGGCATCGATGCCAGCATCGATAAGTCGGTTGATGGTTGGAACGGCCATGTGAGGGTCGACGTTCCAATCGTGCATACCTTGGATAAGATAGACACTGCCTTTGTAATTTTCAATCACGCGGTCAAGGAAATATCGTTCTTCCCAATAGGTGCCAGCGACTTCTGAGCCAAACACATAGGCACTGACTCCGGTCCCAGGCCCGATGATGTAGTCCGGGCAGAGGTTTTGGTAATCTTCTTCATCGCCATCTAAGCCGTAGGAGCCATAAACGCCATTGTGCATGATGGGTGCTCTTGCTTCTGAAGAACCGTTTTTCCACATCAACTCCTTGACGCCGATGAGGCCAGAAATCGGGACGATGGTTTTCAGATAGTCATGTTCAGAACCAAACATGGCCGCTTGCCAAGGTGTGCTGCCGTCATAGGACTTACCAATCAAAGCAACGGCGCCGTTGGACCAACTCTGTTCTCCTAACCAACGAACGGCTGCATCATTCCCAAGTTGCTCGGCGTTGCCCATCAAATCCATGCAGTGGTTGCTCCGTCCGGTGCCGGAAACCGAGATCTGTGCAAATGCATAGCCGTGCGGGAGTATTTGGTCGATGAACATTTGACCCAACCAACTGCCGGGAACCTCAATGGATGGAGTTTCCACACTGGCTTCTTGGAAGTAGGGGCCACTTTCTGCGATGACAGGTACCAAGGTTCCTTCGGGAACAAGAGGCCGCCAAACAGCGAGACTGATCAAACCGTTTGGAGCCGCCCCCCCTTCTTCGAGGGGAAGCGTGTATTCAACAAAATGGTGCGTAGAGTTCCATGCGTTTTCCGTTGGTATGAGTTCGTAGGGCCCGACTTCAAGAGCGACCCCGTAATCACCGCCGGTTTCGTAGGGGAGTTTGTAACGCTCCCACACCTCTACGCGCAGCGCGTTATCTCTCTCGTCATCATCTCCTATTTCGGAAAACAAATCAAACACGTGCCTTGACAACAACAAGAAAACCAAGGAGATTGCAAACGTTGCCGCGATAACCAAGTTGAATTCTTTCGTGACGGAAGCCTTTGGGGATTCAATCAACTTGGCTTCTATCACATCGTCCTCAGACATGTTGGCTCAAAATTCGGTTGAGATGCATGTTTTTGATGTTATGCACGACCCGTTTGAGTCCTCGTGAAGAACAAGGCTCAAGGACATCCCTCATGGTAGGTGCATCATGGAGGATGAGATACGTCGGATGCAATCATCCGTCCTTGAAGGAATCCCTCTCGAATTGCCACCGCATCCTGGCCATGATTCCGCCGTGGACCATGCTCCAAATCGTCGCCAAATCCTTACCCCAGATGAGAAAAAATTGGCAATTCGAAATGCGCTCCGTTACATCCCGCCCCAACACCATGAACTGCTTGCTGAGGAATTTCTGGAAGAACTGAACACCTACGGTCGCGTCTTGATGCGACGATACCGACCGGTATCCCATCCCATCAAAGCCTACCCCCTCGATTCCTATCCTGCAAAATCGAAACAGGCCGCTTCGGTGATGATGATGATTCACAACAATTTGGACCCTGCCGTCGCACAATTCCCACATGAACTCATCACGTACGGGGGCAACGGATCGGTGTTCCAAAATTGGGCACAGTACCGGCTCGTAATGAAGTATCTATGTGAAATGGAACACGACCAAACCCTTGTCATGTATTCCGGACATCCTCTGGGGCTCTTCCCATCAACCACGGAAGCACCACGGGTCGTCGTTACAAACGGCATGGTCATTCCAAATTATTCCAGTCAAGAGGATTACGAACGGATGAACGCCCTGGGCGTAACACAATACGGGCAAATGACGGCCGGGTCGTACATGTACATCGGTCCCCAAGGCATCGTTCACGGCACCACCATCACCCTCCTTAACGCGGCGAGGCTCCATTTGGGCCTGAAAGATGATGCTGACCTGTCTGGCATCACGTTCATCACCAGCGGTTTGGGCGGGATGTCCGGGGCTCAAGCCAAAGCAGCCACCATTGCTGGTGCTTCTTGTATCATCGCTGAAACGAATGCTCATGCCGCACACAAACGTCATGAACAAGGATGGTTGACCACGGTGACCGATTCCATTGACGAAGCGATTGATTTGATGGTCAAGGCTGCGAAGCAAAATGAAACCATTTCGATAGGCCTCATTGGCAACATCGTCGAGTTATGGGAGCGTTGCGTTGAGCGAGAAATCAAGGTCGATTTGGGCAGCGACCAAACCAGTCTGCACAACCCATATCAGGGGGGTTATTTCCCCGCTGATCGCACCTATGACGAGAGTGCATTGATGCTCTCGGAACAACCTGAGCAATTCAAACAAGAAGTCCAAGCGACGTTGCGCCGTCATGCCTCGGCCATCAACACCATGGCTGAGCGCGGCATGTATTTCTGGGATTACGGCAATGCCTTCCTGCTCGAGGCATCACGTGTTGGGGCCGACGTAATGAAACCTGACGGAACCTTCGCCTATCCATCGTATGTGGAAGACATCATGGGACCAATGTGCTTTGACCACGGGTTTGGACCATACCGATGGGTTTGCACCAGTGGCGACCCCAATGACCTTGCAAAGACGGATGAAATTGCGGCTAACGTCCTGCGTAAGATGCTTGAAACAGCCACAGATGATGTTCGTCAACAAATCAATGACAACCTCCGATGGATAGAACAAGCAGGCAACAACCAACTCGTTGTTGGTAGCCAAGCACGTATTCTCTATGCAGATGACATCGGTCGACGGAACATTGCGATGGCGATGAACGATGCAATCGCTCAAGGTGAGATTTCAGGACCTGTCGTGCTTGGTCGAGACCACCACGATGTGTCTGGAACAGATAGCCCGTACCGTGAAACAGCAAATATACGGGATGGTTCCATGTTCACAGCAGATATGGCCGTCCACAACGCTATTGGCGATGCATTTCGTGGTGCAACATGGGTGAGCATCCACAACGGCGGTGGCGTGGGTTGGGGCGAGGTCATCAACGGTGGTTTTGGTATGCTATTGGATGGGTCGGAGGATGCGGCTCGGAGATTGCAAAATATGCTTCATTGGGACGTCAACAACGGCGTCGCCCGGAGAGCATGGGCCCGTAATGATGGCGCTCTATCGGCCATTGAACGTGCGATGGAACTTGAACCGAAACTGAGCGTCACGCTCCCAAACATCGTGCAACCAAATCTCCTTGATTCCTTAAACGGGTGGTCCGATGAGTGAACCACCAACCGTCCACGTTGACGGCACGACCCTCTCTCCTCAGGAAGTGATGATGGTTGCAAAGCAACAAGCCATGGTCGCTGTTTCAGAGGATGCTTGGCCCGCCATCCATGCTGCAAGAGCTGTGGTCGAACGAATCGTGAATACAGGTGAAACCGTCTATGGCATCAATACCGGCTTTGGGGCCCTCGTTCACGAGCGAATTTCAAGCGATGATTTAGCAGCCTTGCAACTCAATTTGATTCGTTCACATGCAACCGCACTGGGGGAATTGATGCGAGTTGAAGCGGTTCGTGCCATGATGCTCATTCGATTGAATTCCTTATGCAAAGGTCATTCTGGCATTCATCCAGATTGTATCAGACAACTTGTTTTGTACCTCAATCGCAACATCCATCCCGCCATTCCGCGAATAGGCAGTCTTGGTGCAAGCGGTGACCTCGCACCGCTATCGCATCTCGCGTTGGCCCTCATTGGTGAAGGTGAGGTGTTGGTGGATGACGTGCCGGTGCCAACGCAACAAGTGCTCTTTGACAAAGGCCTTATTGCGGTTGAATTGACTGCTAAAGACGGTTTATCACTCATCAACGGCACCAGTCAAATGACGGCTTACGCCACCATAGCGCAACAAGAACTCAGTGAACTCCTCCTTCTTGCCGATCTTATTCTTGCGGTTTCAATGGATGCCCGTTCGTGCAGTCTAACTCCCTCTCGACCCGAGATTCACCTGGCACGCGCTCATTCAGGACAAATCGTCGTGGCAGAACGCTTGCGTTCGATTCTTGCTGATTCGGAAATACTCAAACAACATCGAGATTGTGACCGAGTCCAAGATGCCTATTCGTTCCGTTGTGCACCGCAAGTCCATGGTGCTGTTTACGAATCCTTCAAGCGATTGGAGGATGTCATCCGAATCGAGTTAAACAGCGCCACAGACAACCCTCTTATCTTCCCTGAGCCGGACAATCCTGGCACCCATGAAGTGGTATCTCAGGGAAACTTCCACGGAGAAATCATTGCATTGACCTGTGATGCCATGAGTTTGGCTGCCTTTGAGTTGGGATCAATATCGGAACGCCGGATGGATCAGATGCTTGACCCAGCACGAAGTGGGCTTCCAGCGTTCCTTGCAAAAAATTCAGGGCTCGAATCGGGTCTGATGATCGTTCAATATGTA